>DASTTC010000330.1:0-2866 GCA_035760345.1 Burkholderiales bacterium
TTGGCGGAGGTGAAGTAGGCGGAGTCCTTCGTGTCGCGGCCTTGGGCATCTTTCACCCAAGGCGGACCAAAGGCGCGCGAGTCGTCCCCCACCTTCGGGCGCTCGACCTTGATCACCTCCGCCCCCAGATCGGCAAGGTTCTGGCCCGCCCAGGGGCCCGCCAGCACGCGGGAGAGGTCGAGCACGCGAATACCTGCCAACGGTCCGGCCATCTCAGATCCTCCTAGTCACCACAAGTTTGCCAGCATGCGCAGCGCCAGCGCCAGCAGCATGAGCGAGAACACCACGCGCAGGCGCCGCACGGGCAGCCGGTGCGCCAGGCGCGCGCCCAGCGGAGCCATCGGCATGCTCGCCGCGACGATGAGTGCGAGCGCCGGCACATAGACGTACCCCAGGGTTCCCTCCGGCAGGCCCGGCGCGCGCATTCCCTGCACGATGTAGCCGACGGAACCCGCGAGGGCGATCGGAAAGCCGACCGCGGCGGCCGTGCCGATGGCGCGCTTGAGCGGCACGTTGCACCAGGCGAGGAACGGGATGGTCATGAACGCACCGCCCGCCGCGAGCACGCTGGACACCGCGCCGATTCCGGCGCCGGCGGCGAACAGTCCCGGGCGCCCCGGGAGTTGGCGCACCGCCTTGGGCTTGACCTCCACGAACATCTGCACTGCGGCATAGAACATGAATCCGGTAAAGAACACCGCCAGCGGGCGGGTCGGAATGAGCCCGGCTGCGAGCGCCGCGGCGAGCGATCCGGCCATGATGCCCGGCGCCATGGCGCGGGCGACGGCCCAGTCCACGCCGCCGTGCCGATGGTGCGCGCGTACGCTGGACAGCGACGTGAACAAGATGGTGGCGAGGCCCGTGGCGAGAGACAGATGCATCAGGTGCTCGACCGGAAAGCCCTTGGCGGTGAAAACGAAGAACAGCATCGGCACCAGCACCATGCCGCCGCCGATGCCGAGGAGCCCGGCGAGAAAGCCGACCGCCGTGCCGATGGCGAGGTACGCCCACCACCATTCCACTAGGGCTCCCCGAGCAGGTGCCGCACGAGCTCGGCGAATCCCGCGCCCGCCTCATGCTGCGTCACGTACTTCGGCTCGGCCGCCAGATACCCCGTGAAGCGCGCGACGTTGGCCATGCCGACCGAGTGCGCAAAGTAATCGAACATCGGCGCGTCGTTCGGCGAATCGCCCGCGAAGGCGTAATCGGTATGGGTGGCGTCCAGATCCGTGTCGAAGGCTTCCGCGAACAGCGTGCGCGTCATCGCCAGCTTGTCGTACTCGCCGAACCAGCCGTTGACATGGATCGAGCTCACCTTGGCGGTGAGCCCCGCGTCGCGCATCAGCGCCGCGATGCGCTCGGCGTCCTCGAGCGGCAGCCTCGGCACGTCTTCACAGTAGTCGATGGCGAGGTCGGCCTCGCGGTAGGGTTGATCAGAGGCAAGCGCGCAGCCGGGCACCGCAGCCAGGATGCGCTCGGCAATCGCACCGAACCGGGCGCGCTTTGCGGCACGTTCTGCATTGCTGTCGTGATGGCGCTTGCGCAGCTTTCCGCCCTCGAATCGAAAGTAAAAGGCGCCGTTCTCGCCCACCACCGCATCCACCGGCCACATGCGCGCGATGTGGTCGCACCAGCCCGCAGGACGGCCGGTCACGGCAATCGTGCGGCGCCCCGAGGCGTGCAGGCGTTCGAGGGCCGAGTAGGCCGCGGCCGTCAGCCGCCCTTCGGTGGTCAGCGTATCGTCGATGTCGAACAGCAGGCCGCGCAGCCGGGATGCTTCGCGCAGCTCCGACAGGGGTTTCATCGGCCTTGCCTCACGGGGGAGGCGCGATTCTATCGCGCCAGCGGCAGATTCACTCGAACGACGACCCCATCGCCCACCGCGGTATCCGCCGCCTCGATCGCGCCGCCGTGGAACTCGGCGACCAGGCGGGCGACGTACAGGCCCAGCCCGAGGTGCGGACCGGCACGTGTTGCCACCTCGCGGACCGACACCATGGATTCGAACAGGCGGCCGCGCATCTGCGCCGGCAGCCCGGGGCCCTGGTTCTGCACCGTCAGCTGCGCGTAGCGTCCGACCTGCTCGAGACGCAGGCGCACCGGCGTCCCGGTGCGCGAGAAGTCGACCGCGTTCTCCACCAGCTTGTCGAGCAGCTGGGCACCCAAGTCGGGCGCGCCCGAGACTTCGAGCGGCGTTGCCGGCGCTTCGAGTTGGAATGGCGTTCCGGCATAGGCGAGCCGGTACCCTTCCACGCAGCCGCGCACCAGCGCCGCGAGATCATAGCGCTCGCGCTCCGCGGCGCGCAGGCTTTGCTCCAGGCGAGTGGCTTCGCTCATCCTCTGCAGGATGGTATTGAGCCGCGCCAGGCCCTCCTCGGCCCGCGCCACGTAAGTGCGCTGCTCCTCCGGCGTGGACGTGAGCTTGAGGTTCTCCAGGGACGAGCGCACTACTGCGATCGGTGTACGCAGCTCGTGCGAAAGGCGCCCGGCCATGCTTTCGAGGTACGCGTGGTGCTGCGCGAGCCGCGCCAGCATCGCCGAGAAGCTTCTCGACAGGTCGCCGATCTCGTCGCCGGCATCCGAGCCGCTGGCGAGTTGCGTCAGGCGGCCGCGCGCGTCGATGGCGCCCTCGGCTTCGTCCCGTAGACGCCGGATACGCTGCGACAAGCGGGTGGCATAGCCAAAGAGCAGCGCCGCCACCCCGACGAACACGGTGAGAGTGAGCACCAGCAGCCGCTCGAGGGCGTCGCTGCGCAGGCTGGCGATCGGATTGGTGGTCTCCTCGACCACCACGGCGCCCACGACCTGGTCGCCGCTCCATACCGGGTGCGCCGCCGAGAGCACGACCGCACGGCCGTCGGGCGTG
>DASTTC010000331.1:0-21927 GCA_035760345.1 Burkholderiales bacterium
CCGCGCCAGGCCGAGTGCGCGGCGCAGGCGCTCGCGCACTTCTACGACAAGGCCGCGGGCGAGCTGAGCCTGGACGACGTGCAGCTCGGGCTCACCGAGCTCGCGCAGGGCAAGGCGCCCGAGCCCGCCGAGGCCGGGCCCGCGCTGATGACGCGGCGCGCGGACCTGCACGGGCGTACGCCGCGCCAGGTGCAGTACATCGAGCACATCCTCGCGCACGACATCACCTTCGGCGTGGGCCCGGCAGGCACCGGCAAGACCTATCTCGCGGTCGCCTGCGCCGTGGACGCGCTCGAGCGCGACAAGGTGAAGCGCATCGTCCTCGTGCGCCCCGCGGTCGAGGCGGGCGAGCGCCTGGGCTTCCTGCCGGGCGACCTCGCGCAGAAGGTCGATCCCTACCTGCGCCCGCTCTACGACGCGCTCTACGACCTGATGGGCTTCGACAAGGTGGCCAAGCTCCTCGAGCGCGGCGCGATCGAGCTCGCGCCGCTCGCCTACATGCGCGGGCGCACGCTCAACCACGCCTTCGTCATCCTGGATGAAGCGCAGAACACCACGCCCGAGCAGATGAAGATGTTCCTCACGCGCATCGGCTTTGGCGCCAAGGCAGTGGTGAACGGGGATGTCACGCAGATCGACCTCGGGCGCGGCCAGAAGAGCGGCCTGATCGAGGCGCGGCGCATCCTCGCCGAGGTGCGCGGCATCGCCTTCACCGACTTCACCGCCGCCGACGTCGTGCGCCACCCGCTGGTCGCGCGCATCATCGATGCGTACGAGAAGCACGCCGAAGCGCCGCCGACGAAGTAGCGTCGCGGTGCAGCGCGCGGTGCGCGGTGCGCCTGCCGCCGCGCGCCTGCGCGCCTGGGCGCTGGCGGCGGCCCGGCCCGGCGCCGCAGTCACGCTGCGCGTGGTCGGCGTGGCAGAAGCCCGGCGCCTCAATCGCGCCTTCCGCAAGCGCGACTATGCACCCAACGTGCTGTCGTTCTCCTACGGCCCCGGGCACGGCGACCTGGTCCTGTGCCATCCGGTCATCGTGCGCGAGGCGCGCAAGTGGGGCAAAGACCTCTCGGCGCACTACGCGCACCTCGTGGTGCACGGCATGCTGCACCTGCGCGGCCTGGCGCATGCGCGTGCGGCGGACGCGCGGCGCATGGAACGCGCCGAGATCGCGCTGCTCGGCCGGCTCGGGTTCGGCAATCCCTACACGGTAGAATGAGCCGTCGCGCATGAACGACCCCTCCCGACCCAGCCTGTTCGAGCGCCTGTCCTCGCTGATCCTGCGCGAGCCCGAGGACCGCGCGCAGCTGCTCGGATTGCTGCGCTCGGCCTACCAGCGCAACCTGCTGGACGCCGACGCGCTCACCATGATCGAGGGCGCGCTCACCGTCTCCGAGATGCCGGTGCGCGACATCATGATCCCGCGCGCACAGATGGACGTGATCGACATCCACCAGCGCGTGGAGGATTTCATCCCGCTGGTCATTTCCACCGCGCACTCGCGCTTTCCGGTGATCGACCAGAACCGCGACGACGTCATCGGCATCCTGCTCGCCAAGGACCTGCTGCGCCATTACGCCGGCGAGGAGGAGTTCAACGTGCGCGAGATGCTGCGCCCGGCGATCTTCGTGCCCGAATCCAAGCGCCTCAACGTGCTGCTGCGGGAGTTTCGCGCCAGCCGCAACCACATGGCGATCGTGGTAGACGAGTACGGCGGCGTGGCCGGCCTGATCACCATCGAGGACGTGCTCGAGCAGATCGTCGGCGACATCGAGGACGAGTACGATTTCGACGAGGCGAGCGACAACATCCTGCTCGAGCCCGGCGGCCGCCACCGCGTCAAGGCGCTCACGCAGATCGCCGACTTCAACGCCGCCTTCGGCACCGACTTCTCCGACCAGGAGCACGACACCGTGGCCGGACTGGTGATCGCCCACCTTGGCCGCGTGCCGCGGCGCAGCGAGACGCTGGTGATCGACGGCGTGCGCTTCCAGGTCCTGCGCGCCGACAGCCGGCGCGTTTACACGCTGCTGGTCGACAAGCCCAAATAGGGACTGTCCCCATTCTGCGCGCCGCCCTCGTCGCATTCGTCGCCGGCGCGGCAATGACGCTCGCGTTCGCGCCGTTCGAGCTGTTTCCCGTGGCGCTGGTCGCGTTGGCGGTGCTCACACACTTGTGGATCATGGCGCGCTCCGCGCGCGCGGCGGCGGGACTGGGCTTTGTCTTCGGCCTGGGCCTGTTCCTCGCGGGCGTGTCCTGGGTCTACGTGAGCCTGCACCGCTTTGGCGACATGCCCGGCGCGCTCGCCGCGATCGCCACGCTCGGCTTTTGCGCGCTGCTGGCGTCGCTGCCGGCGCTCGCCGGCTACGCGCAGTCGAAGCTGCGCTGCGCGCCCGCCGTGCGCGCGGCGCTGGTGATACCGGCCTGCTGGACGCTCGCCGAAGCCTTGCGCGCAACGGTGCTCACGGGGTTTCCCTGGCTCACGCTCGGCACCGCCGTGATCGACACGCCGCTCGCGGGCTGGTCGCCCCTCGGCGGCGCCTATGGCGCCTCTCTCGCCGCCGCGCTCGGCGCGGGTCTGCTGTGGTGCGTCGCGCTCGGTCAGGCGCGCTGGGCCGCCGCCGCGGCCTTTGTCGCCATCGGCCTGTGCGGCGCGCTGCTGCGCGGGGCCGAGTGGACCGCGCCCGCCGGTGCGCCGCTCGCAGCGAGCGTGCTGCAGGGAAACGTGTCCCAGGACGCGAAGTTCGACCCGCTGCGCTACGAGCGTACGCTGGAGACCTACGCGCGCCTCGCCGAGGGCAGCCGCGCGCGCCTCATCGTGTTGCCCGAGACGGCGGTGCCGCGCATGCTCGACAGCGTCGATCCCGCCTACCTGGCGCGCCTCGAAGCCGCCGCGAAGACTAACGCCGGCGACCTGCTGCTCGGCGTGCCGGTGCGCGCCGCGCCAGGGGAGTACTACAACGCGGTGCTCTCGCTCGGCCAGGCGCCGCGGCAGCTCTACTACAAGTCGCACCTGGTGCCGTTCGGCGAATTCGTGCCGCCGGGCTTCGGCTGGGTGGTGCGCGTGCTGTCCATCCCGCTGGGCGATTTCACGCGCGGCCCGGTGCCGCCGCGCCCGCTGCAGGTGGCCGGCCAGAAGGTGGCCGTGAACATCTGCTACGAGGATGCCTACGGCCGCGAACTCATCCGGCAGTTGCCCGAGGCGACGCTGCTGGTGAACGTGTCGAACGTGGCCTGGTTCGGCGACTCGCTCGCCCCCGCGCAGCACCTGCAGATCGCGCGCGCGCGCGCGCTCGAGACTGGCCGCATGCACCTTGCGGCCACCAATACCGGCGTGACGGCGGCGATCGACCGCGACGGCCGCGTGCTGGCGCGCCTTGCGCCGTTCACCGAGGGGCGCCTCGACGTCGAGGTGCAGGGCTACGCAGGCGCCACGCCTTACGTGCGCTTCGGCGACTGGCCCGCGCTCGCGCTGTGCGTCCTCGCACTGCTCGGCTGCGCGCGAGCGCGGCGCAGCCGGTAAGATTCCGCCCGGCATGCTCACTTTCCAGCAGCTGATCCAGCGCCTCGCCAAGTTCTGGGACGACCAGGGCTGCGTGCTGCTGCAGCCCTACGACATGCCCGTCGGCGCCGGCACCTTCCACACCGCGACGTTCCTGCGCGCCATCGGCCCCGAGCCCTGGAATGCCGCGTACGTGCAGCCTTCGCGCCGTCCGAAGGATGGGCGCTACGGCGACAACCCGAACCGCCTGCAGCACTATTACCAGTACCAGGTGGTGATGAAGCCCTCGCCCGCGGACCTCCAGGAACGCTACCTCGCCTCGCTCGCCGCCCTTGGCATCGACGCCACCGAACACGACATCCGCTTCGTCGAAGACGACTGGGAATCGCCGACGCTGGGGGCCTGGGGGCTGGGATGGGAAGTGTGGCTCGACGGCATGGAAATCACGCAGTTCACCTACTTCCAGGAAGTGGGATCGCTGCCCTGCAAGCCGGTGCTGGGCGAGATCACCTACGGCCTGGAGCGCCTGGCGATGGTCCTGCAGGGCAAGGAATCCGTGTACGACCTGGTGTGGACGCCGGGCGTCACCTATGGGGATGTCTACCACCAGAACGAAGTCGAGCAGTCGCGCTACAACTTCGAGCTTGCCGACACGGACCTGCTATTCCGGCACTTCGGCGAGTACGAAGCGGACGCGAAGCGCCTGGTCGAGGCGCACTGCACGCTGCCGGCCTACGAGCGCGTGCTGCAGTGCTCGCACACGTTCAACCTGCTCGACGCGCGCGGCGCCATCTCGGTGACCGAGCGCGCCGCGTACATCGCCCGCGTGCGGGCCCTCGCGCGCGCGGTAGCGCAGGCGTACTACGAGGGGCGCGATAAGCTGGGCTTTCCCCTGGCCCTCGGGCGGCCCTAGGCGATGGCGAACAAGCCCGTCGTTGCGCCGCGCGCGGAAACGCTGCTGGTGGAGCTGCTCACCGAGGAACTGCCGCCGAAGGCGCTCGAGCGGCTGGCGGCCGCGTTTCGCGACAACCTCACCAACCTGCTGGAGAGCGCGGGCCTGCGTGCGACCGGCAGCACCACGCGGTTTTTCGCCACGCCGCGGCGCCTCGCGGTGTCGATCACGAACGTGCTGGCGCTGGCGCCCGAGGCCCGCGAGCGCATCCAGGGACCGGCGCTCAAGGCGCCGCCGGAAGCCGTCGCGGGGTTCGCGCGCAAACACGGCCTGCAAACGGACGCGCTGACGCGGTTCGAGACCACCCGGGGCTTCGTGTATGCCGTGGAGCGCACGGTGCCCGGCGCGCAGCTCGCCGAGGTGCTGGCGCCGATGGTCGCTGCCGCGCTCGCGGCGCTGCCGGTGCCGAGGACCATGCGATGGGGCGAGGGCGATGCGCAGTTCGTGCGGCCGGCGCACGGCCTGGTGATGCTGCATGGCGCGAAGCTGGTGCCGGGCACGGTCCTCGGGCTCGCGGCCGGCAAGCGCACGCGCGGCCATCGCTTCCTCGCCAAGGGCTGGATAGCGCTGCGCGATGCCGATACCTACGAGGCGCAACTGCGGGAGGAAGGCTCGGTGATCGCGGGCTTCGACGCGCGGCGCCTGGAGATCGAGCGGCAGCTCGCGGCCGAGGCCGTGGCGCAGCGCGCGACCCTGGGCGAGTACCGCGACCTGCTGTCGGAGGTCACGGCGCTGGTCGAGCACCCCAGCGTGTACGTCGGCACGTTCGACAAGGCGTTCCTCGAGGTTCCGCAGGAGTGCCTCGCTCTCACCATGCGCCAGAACCAGAAGTACTTCCCGCTGTTCGATGCCGCGGGCGCCCTGCTGCCGAAGTTCCTGATCGTGTCCAACCTGCGGGTCGCAGACCCGCGCCACATCGTCGGCGGCAACGAGCGCGTGGTGCGCCCGCGCCTGGAGGATGCGCGCTTTTTCTACCGCCAGGACCGCCGCCAGCGGCTCGAGGAGCGCGTGCCGCAGCTCGCCCGCGTGGTGTTCCACCACAAGCTGGGCAGCCAGCTCGATCGCGTGCAGCGCATGAAGATCCTGGCCGGGATCGTGGCGCGCGCGCTCGGCGCCGACGACAAGCTGGCCGAGCGCGCCGCGGAGCTGTCCAAGGCCGACCTGCTGAGCGCGATGGTGGGCGAGTTCCCGGAGCTGCAGGGCGTGATGGGCCGCTACTACGCGCTGCACGACGGCGAGCGCTCCGAGGTCGCCGAGGCGATCGAAGCGCACTACCGGCCGCGCTTCTCGGGCGACCGGCTGCCGCAAAGCCTCGTCGGCTGCGCCGTGGCGCTGGCCGACAAGCTGTACCTGCTGGCCGGATTCTTCGGCATCGGCCAGCAGCCTACCGGCGACAAGGACCCCTTCGGCCTGCGCCGCGCCGCGCTCGGCGTGATCCGCATCCTGGTCGAGCGCGAGCTGCCGGTGCCGCTGCACGAACTGATGAGCGCCGCCTATCGCGTGTTGCCCAAGGACATCGGCCAGGCGCACGACGCGGCCGAGGCCTTCGTGCTGGAGCGCATGCGCGGCTACCTGGCCGAACGCGGCTATGCGGCGACGGAGGTGGAGGCCGTGCTCAGCCGCCTGTTCGTGCGCCTCGACCAGGTCCCCCGGCAGCTGGACGCGGTGCGCGCGTTCGCCGGGCTGCCCGAGGCGCCGAGCCTCGCCGCGGCCAACAAGCGGATCGCCAACATCCTCAAGCAGGCCGAAGGCGTTCCCGGAGAATTCGACGCTGCGCTGTTCACCCAGAAGGAGGAGCGCGAGCTGGCCGACGCCTATGCCGCCCTGCAGCCGGGCTTCGAAGCCGCGTTCAAGGCCGGCGACTACACCGGGGCCCTGCAGTCGCTCGCCGCGCTGAAGGACCCGGTCGACGCGTTCTTCGACAAGGTGCTGGTGATGGACCCGGACCAGCGCGTGCGCGCGAACCGCATCGGCTTCCTTGGCAAGCTGCACGCGACCATGAACCGCATCGCCGATCTGTCCAAGCTTGTGGCCGCATGAAACTGGTCGTGCTCGATCGCGATGGCACCATCAATCACGACAGCGACCAATACATCAAATCGCCGGCGGAGTGGAAGCCGATCAAGGGCAGCCTGGAGGCGATCGCGCGCCTGACGCAGGCCGGCTTTCGCGTGGTGGTGGCCACCAACCAGTCGGGCCTCGCGCGCGGGCTGTTCGACATGGCCGCGCTCAACGCGATCCACGACGCCCTGCAGCGCGCGGTGCACCAGGCCGGCGGACGCATCGACGCGATCTTCTTTTGCCCGCACGCGGACGAATCGGGGTGCGAATGCCGCAAGCCCAGGCCGGGCATGCTGCTCGAGATCGGCAAGCGCCTGAATGTGCCCATGGAAGGCGTGCCGATGGTGGGGGATTCGCTGCGCGACCTGCAGGCCGCCGCCGCCGCCGGCGCGCGCCCGGTGCTGGTGCTGACCGGCAAGGGCAAGAAAACGCGCGCCGCGGGCGGGCTGCCCGCCGGCACCGAGGTGTACGCGGACCTCGCCGCGGTCGCCGCGCAGCTCGCGCCATGACGGCGCTGCGCTCGGCGCTGTTCGCCCTGGCGCTGGTCGTGGTCACCCCGCCCTATGCGCTCGTCGCGCTCGCCACGTTTGCGCTGCCGCGCAGGGCGCGCTACCGGATCATCTCGGGCTGGTCGCGCCTGGTGGTGCGGCTGGCGCGCGCCATCTGCGGCATCCGCTGGCAGGTGGAAGGCCGCGAGCACCTGCCCTCGCAGCCCGCGGTGATCCTGTCCAAGCACCAGTCGGCGTGGGAGACCCTCGCCTTCCAGGAGATCTTCCCGCCGCAGGTGCTGGTATTGAAGCGCGAGCTCCTGTGGATCCCGTTCTTCGGCTGGGGTCTCGCCCTGATGAGCCCGATCGCCATCGATCGCGCCAAGGGGCGCGCGGCGCTGCGCGACATCGCGCGCCGCGGCAAGGAGCGCCTGGCGCAGGGCTTCTGGGTGGTGATGTTCCCCGAAGGCACGCGCGTACGCGTTGGCGAGACGCGCCCCTACCATCAGGGCGGCGCGTGGCTCGCGGCGCAGTGCGGCGTGCCGGTGGTGCCGGTGGCGCACAATGCCGGCCGGCTGTGGGCGCGCAACGCCTTCCTGAAGCGTCCCGGCACCGTGACCGTGCGCATCGGGCCCCCGATCGGCACGCAAGGGCGACACGCGCAGCAGATCAACGCCGAGGTCCAGGCCTGGATCGAAGGCGAGCAACGGACGCTGTAGACTCCCCGCCCATGAGACTTCTCCATACCATGCTGCGCGTCGGCGACATGGACCGCTCGGTCCGCTTCTACACTCAAGTGCTGGGGATGAAGGTGCTGCGCACCACCGACCGCCCCGACCAGAAGTACGCGCTCACCTTCGTCGGCTACGACACCGAGGATCGCGCCTCCGTCATCGAGCTCACCTACAACTACGGCGTGGACCGGTACGACCTCGGCTCCGCCTACGGCCACATCGCGATCGAGGTCGAGGACGCGGCCAAGACCTGCGATGCAGTGCGCGCCAAGGGCGGCAAGGTGACGCGCGAAGCAGGCCCTGTAAAGGGCGGCACCACGGTGATCGCTTTCGTCGAGGACCCGGACGGCTACAAGATCGAGTTCATACAACGCCGGACGTGAAAAGGGCGCCGCGAGGCGCCCTTTGCCTATCGCCTGCCCGCGGGCAGTCAGTTCAGCTTTATCACCCCGCAGGCGAGGCGCGCGCCGGCATTGCCGACTGGCTGCGAGGTGTAGTCGTCGGGATCCGCGTGCACGATCACGCCGCGGCCGATGATGCTGGCCGGACCCGAGGTCAGCGTAATGATGTCCATGTCCACGGTCAGCTTCGCGCGGCCCTTCGCATCGGCCTTGAGATTCGGAAGATCTCCCGCGTGGCGCTCGGCGCCTTTGCCGTGCGGCTTGCCGTAGGGATTGAAGTGACCGCCGGCGCCCATGCCGTCGCCCGAGCTGCAATCGCCCTTTTCGTGAATGTGGAAGCCGTGCTCCTGGTTGGGCTTCAGGTTGATCAATTGCGCGGTGACGCGCACCTTGCCGCCGACCTGCTCGAACGTGACCTCGCCGATGGTCTTGTTGCCCTTGGTCGCCGCCAGGCCCGATGAAGCGAGCAGCGGCGCATCCGACGACATGGTCTGGCAACCCGCCAAGGCAGACGCCGCGACCAGCATAAGTACATGTCCCGCTTTCATCGTTTCATCTCCTTCGCTCTGGGTGCACGCGAATTGTACTCGGCGCGCTCGCCCACTCTCAACCGGACTGCGAAATGCTGCGCCGCGCAATGCGCGCATAGTCCTGCGGCGAGAGGTTCTCCGGGCGCAATCGCGGGTCGATGCCGAGCGCCGCGAATTCCTCCGGCGCGAGCCCGAGCGCGTTGCGCAGAGTCTTGCGCCGGGCGCTGAACGCCCGGCGCACCACGTCGGCGAATCGCTCCGCGCCACGATCCAGCGGTTCTGCGAGCGGCACCAGCCTGACCAGCGCCGATTGCACCTTCGGCGGCGGCCGGAACGCGCCGGCGGCGACGCGAAACAGCTTCTCCATGCGAAAGCGCGCTTGCAGCATCACCGACAGGCGCCCGTATTCCGGCGTCGAGGGGCGCGCCACCATGCGCTCGACGACTTCCAGCTGCAGCATGAAGTGCAGGTCGCGCGCATGCGCGGCCTGCTGCGCGAGGCGAAACAGCAGCGGCGTGGAGATGTTGTAGGGCAGGTTGCCGACGATGCGCGCGCCTCGCGGCAGCGCGCGGTAGTCGAATTCGAGCGCGTCCGCGACACGCACCGGGATGCCCTCGGCGGCGAGCGCCGCCGCCAGGTCGCGGTCGATCTCGAGCGCCTCGAAGTGTCGCGTAGCGGCGCGCAGCGGCCGAGTCAGCACGCCTTCCCCGGGCCCGATCTCGAGGATGTGGTCCTCCGGCGCCGGCGCGATCGCCGCCACGATGCGCCGCACGATCGCGGCATCGTGCAGGAAGTGCTGGCCGAAGCGCTTGCGCGGACGGTGGCGTTCCTCCGACCGTAGGGTGGGCCGTTGGCCCACCCTACCGCGCCCGTGAGAGCTTGCGCGCAAGCTTGAGCGCCTCGAGCAGGCTGCCCGCGTCCGCCTTGCCCCGGCCGGCGATCTCGAGCGCGGTGCCGTGGTCCACCGAGGTGCGCACGAACGGCAACCCGAGCGTCACGTTCACGCCGCGGCCGAAGCTCGCGTACTTGAGCACCGGCAGCCCCTGGTCGTGGTACATGGCGAGCACGCAGTCGGCGCCCTTGAGCCGCGCCGGCACGAACAGCGTGTCCGCGGGAATGGGCCCCTGCACCGAGATGCGCCGCCGCTTCGCGTCGCGCAAGGCGGGTTCGATGACGTCCCGGTCCTCGGTGCCCAGATGCCCGGACTCCCCGCTGTGCGGATTCAGGCCGGCGACCAGGATGCGCGGATGGCGGATGCCGAAGCGCTTGCGCAAGTCCGCATGGATGACGCGCAGCGTCGCGACCAGGCCCGCTCGCGTGATCGCCCGCGGCACATCCTTCAGCGCGAGGTGCGTCGTGGCGAGCGCCACGCGCAGGCCCCCGCCCACCAGCATCATCACCACGTGCCGCGTGCGAGCCTTCGCGGCGAGGTATTCGGTATGGCCGGTGAAGGCGATGCCCGCGTCGTTGACCACGCCCTTGTGCACGGGCGCGGTGACCATCGCGTCGTACTCGCCGGACAGGCATCCCCGCACCGCGCGCTCGAGCAGCGCGAGCACATAGCGGCTGTTGGCCGGATCCAGCCTGCCGGCCTTGACCGGACGCGCCAGCGCAACGTGTTCGATGTGCGGGCAGCCCTGCAACAGGCCCCGGTCGCCGATCACCACCAGCTTCGCGCCGCGGAAAGCGCGCGCCGCCGCCACGCACAGCTCCGGCCCGATGCCTGCCGGCTCGCCCGAGGTCAGCGCGATCACCGCCACGCTTTAGCGCTCGTCCAGCCGCAGCTCGACGTAGGTGCGGTCGCGCAGCTGGCGCAGCCACTCCTGGAAGGCGTCTTCGGCCTTCCGCTCGCGCAGCGCCTGGCGCGCCTGCTGGCGCCGGCGCTCGAGGCTCACGTCCGCGGCGCGGCGCTCCTCGACCCGGATCAGGTGAAAGCCGAACGGCGTGCGCACCACGCCGCTCATTTCGCCCGGCTTCAGGGCAGCCATCGCCCGCTCGAACTCCGGCACCGTGTCGCCGGGATAGACCCAGCCCAGGTCGCCGCCGAGCGCCGCCGTGCCGTCCGCGGAGTTCAGGCGCGCCAGCTCGGCGAAATCGGCCCCGGCCGCGATGCGCTCGCGCAGTCCCTCGAGGCGCCGCCGCGCTTCCTCCTCGGAGACCACCTCGCTCGTCTTGAGCAGGAGGTGGCGCGCGCGCGTCTGCGTTACGGGCGCCGCTTCGCCGGCGCCACGCCGCCCCACGAGCCTCAACACGTGAAAACCCGCGGGACTTCGCAGCAGCGGGCTCACCTCGCCCGGCTGCATGTCCCGCAGCGCCTCGGCGAACAGGTCCGGCAGGCGCCCGGGCGCGCGCCAGCCCATCGCGCCGCCCTGCAGCGCGTCGCCGGCGTCCGAATAGCTTGCCGCGAGCCGCGCGAAATCGCCTCCCGCCGCAGCCTCCGCGCGCACGCGCGCAGCGCGCGCCCGGGCCTGCTCGACCTGCTCCGGGCTCGCCTGCTCCGGCACGCGCACCAGGACATGCGCGATGTCGTATTCCACCGCCTGCGCCGCCTCCGGCCGGTTCTCCTCGAGGTACTGGTCGATCTCGGCCTCGCTCACCTGCACCCGGTCGTCCACCTCGCGCTCGCGCAGGCGCGTGAGCACGATCTGCTGGCGCAGATCGTTGCGGAAGCCCTCGAAGGGCACGCCGTCCCGCTCCAGCGTGCGGCGCAGCTCGGCGAGCGTCATCCTGTTGTTCTGCGCGATGCGCTGCACCGCGCGGTCGAGCTCCAGCTCATCCACCCGCAACCCCGATTCCGCCGCGCGCTGCAGTTGCGCCTTGTCCAGCACCATGCGCTCCAGCACCTGGCGCTCGAGCACCGCGGGGTCCGGCGCGGCGATGCGCCGGCGCACCAGCTCGCGCTCCGCCTGCGCGGTGCGCTCGGCGAGCTCGGTCCGCGTGATCACGTCCTTGCCCACCAGCGCCACGATGCGATCGACCAGCACCGCATCGCGCGCGGCCGCCGTCAGGGCGGCTGTCGCGAGCAGCAGGCACGCGGCCAGGCGCGTCATTCGAACAACGCCGCGGCCGGAGGCTGCGGCCGCAGCCCGGGGGGCGCGAGCGCCTGGTCGCGGGGATTGGTCACGGAATAGCCAGGCACGTTGCGCCGGAAAAGATTCACCGTTTCGTTGGAGCCGATCTGGCCTAGTCCGTTGAACTCGAGCTGGAAGTAAATCGCCTTCGAGGTCACGTCGGTGGCCGCCTGCATGCGCTGGTACACCGCGCGGAACACCCAGCAACCGCCGTTGTACTCGAGCCCGGCGACCACCTCCAGCGGGCGCTCGTCGCGCACCGAGTAATTGTAGCGCCCGACCGCGTACCAGCCGGCCCCCATCGGCCACTGCCCGGACACATCCACCTGGCGCAGCACGTCGCGGTTGTAGCGGTAGCCCAGATTGATGACCTTGGCGATCTCGGGCGCGTAGCGGATCTGCCAGCCGTAGCGTTCCGAGCGCGCATCGCGCGGGTTGTATTGCAGCGTGCCGTCGAAGCTCCAGTGCTGCCCGAGGCGCCCGCCCGCGGAGGCGAGCCAGTCCGATTCGCTCGAGGTGCGCAGGGAGTCCGTCGCCGTCAGACCCACCCGCTCGTCCTCGAAATAGTAGCGCTGGCCGAACGTGGCGCGCAGCCGCTCCTCGCCGCGCGCATTCAACAGCCGCGAGGTCAGCGCCCAGGTGAGCTGGTTGGCGTCGCCGAAACGGTCGCCGCCCACGAAGCGGTTCTCGGAGAATAGCTGCGCGTAGTTGAAGTCCGCCAGCGCCGTATCGAACAGCGGCAGCTGCGACTGGTCGCGGTAGGGCGCGTAGACGTAGAACAGGCGCGGTTCGAGCGTCTGCGTCAGCCGGTCGCCGAACCAGTTCGCGTCGCGCTCGAACACCAGGCCCGTGTCGAGGCTGAACCAGGGCACGCTCACGCTCTGGCGCGCCGGCTGGCCGCTCGCCGTGCGATTGAGCTCGTAGCGCGCATGGCGGCCGCCGAATTTCGGCGTGAAGAAGTAGCCCGGCCCGAGGATCGGCAGGCTCATCACGGGATCGGTGAGGCTGCGCTCGCCCTGTGCCAGCGTCGGGTGGATGAAACGGGCGTATTCGATCGGCAGCGCCACATCGAGCGCGCCCCCCATGTCGTTGCGCGACACCCCCAGATTGAGCTGCGGCACGCGATGGTAGGGCGGGACGATCGGCGCCAGCGGATCTTGCAGCGTCTGGAAGCGCTGCACGCGTCCCTGCAGGTGCACGCCGGTACCCCCAAAGCTGCGGGCGTAATGCAGGTAGCCGTCGCGCTGCAGGTTGCCGGTGGACACCTGGCGCACCTGGCTGTACAGGTCGACGAAGTAGGCATCGTCGGATACGTGGTTGAGGTCCACGCGGCCGATCAGCGCGGGCGTGAAGCGATGCTCATGCTGGATCGAGTAGCCGGTGCGCGATTCCCGCAGCACCCGGTCTTCCGGCATGTACTCGAGGTGCACCTCGCCGGCGTAGCGCGGCGCGAGGTAGCGGTACCGGGTCTTCAACTGCTCGCCGCGCTTGGACATGAACGTCGGCGTGAGGGTCGCGTCCTGCTCGGGCGCGATGTTCCAGTAAAAGGGCAGCCCGAGCTCGGCGCCGCGCAGGGTGCCCTGCGAGTACTGCGGCGCGAGCAGGCCGCTCTTGCGCTGGCTGTCCAGCGGGAAGCTGAAGTACGGCGCGCCGAGAATCGTGGCGCCCAGGAAGCGCAGGCGCGCGCCGTGCGCCACGCCTTCGTTGTCGCCATAGTCCAGTTCCATTTCGCGCGATTCGATGCTCCAGTCGTCGTTGCCCGGCTCGCAGGTGGTGAAGGTCGCGCCGAACAGGCGAAAGCGGTCGCGGCCGAGGAACTCGATGCGCTCGGCGCCGCCGCGCGCCGTCTGCCCGCGCCGCATGACGAATGCGGGCGCCTCCATCACCCCGGTGTGCGTGGTCGTTTCGAAGCGCAGGCGCTTACCGGAGAAGCGATCGTTGCCGTCCTGCAGGCGCACGCCACCGTCGGCCTCCAGGCGCCCGAACTCGCGGTTGAACTTGAGGTACTCGGCGTACACCGAGACATCGCCCTGCCGGAACTCGACGCCGCCGCGCGCCGTGATCTCCAATCCGGAGATGCCCTCGATCGACTGCGCGTCGATGGTGGCGGGTTGTTCCTGCGGCGCGCTCGTCTGCGCCGTCGCCGCGAGCGCGACGAGCAGCGCAGCGCAGCCGGCGATTCGGGGGGCCAGCTGGCGCGCTGGGAAACGCTGCATGTGCGTGTAAAATCTCACAATTCCGCGCGAGGCGCAACGCGAATACCGTGGACCAAAGGCTCGCTGCGCTCCAGCGCTGGCTCGCCGGGCCGCTCGGCGGTCCCGGATTCTCCGTCGCACCGGCCAGCGCCGATGCGAGCTTTCGCCGCTACTTCCGGGTCACGCCCGCCGCCGGACCCAGCGTCATCGCCATGGACGCGCCTCCCGCGCACGAGGACTGCGCACCGTTCGTGCGAGTGGCGCAGATGCTGCGCGCAGCCGGCGTGCACGCGCCCGAGGTGCTGGCGCAGGACCTTGACCAGGGCTTTCTGCTGCTGGAGGACCTCGGGCGCGAGAGCTTCCTCGACGTGATGAACGCAGCCAACGCGGCGGCGCTGATGCACGACGCCACGTCGGCGCTCCTGCGCTGGCAGCTCGCCAGCCGCCCGGGCGCGTTGCCGCCGTACGACGCGGCGCTGCTGCGGCGCGAGATCTCCCTGTTCCCCGAGTGGTACCTCGCGCGCCACCTCGGGCGCGCAAGCGAGCCGTCTCTCGAGCCCGTCTACGACGCACTGGTGCAAAGCGCGCTCGCGCAGCCCGCGGTGTACGTGCACCGCGACTACATGCCGCGCAACCTCATGGTATGCGAGCCCAATCCGGGCGTGCTCGACTTCCAGGACGCGGTGATCGGGCCCATCACCTACGACATCGCTTCGCTCACGCGCGACGCCTTCCTCAGCTGGCCGGAGGAGCAGGTGCTCGACTGGACCGTGCGCTACTGGGAAGGCGCGAAGAAGGCGCGCCTGCCGGTGGACGCCGACTTCGCCGGGTTCTGGCGCGCGTTCGAGTGGATGGGGTTGCAGCGCCACCTGAAGGTGCTGGGCATCTTCGCGCGCCTCAGCTACCGCGACGGCAAAGCGAAGTACCTCGGCGACACTCCGCGCTTCCTCGGCTACGCGCGCGCCACCGCAAGGCGGTATGCCGCGCTCGCGCCGCTCGCGCGCCTGCTCGACGAGCTGCACGCATGAAGGCCCTGATCCTCGCCGCCGGGCGCGGCGAGCGCCTGCGCCCGCTCACCGACCGCGTGCCCAAGGCGCTGGTCGAGGCGGGCGGCAAGCCGCTCATCGCCTGGCAGCTCGAGCGGCTCGCGCGGGCGGGGTTTCGCGAAGTGGTGATCAACCTGTCCTGGCTCGGCGAGGCGATCGCAGCGCGCCTGGGCGACGGCGGCGGGTTCGGCCTGTCGATCGCCTATTCGCGCGAGGCCGAGGCGCTGGAGTCCGCGGGCGGCATCGCCTACGCGCGAGCGCTGCTCGGCGCTGCGCCCTTCGCGCTGGTCAACTGCGACGTGTACTGCGATTTCGACCTCGCCGCCCTGCGCCGCCGCACCCTGGGTCCGCACCTCGCGCACCTGGTGCTCGCGCCCAATCCCGCGCACCATCCCGCGGGCGACTTCACGCTGCGCGACGGGCGCGCCGGCAACGAGCCGGCGCCGCGCTACACTTACACGGGTCTCGCGCTCATCGACCCGGCGCTGGTGGCGCCGGTGCGCGCGGGCGACAAGGCGCCGATCGCGCCGCTGCTGCGCGCGGCGGCCGACGCGGGCCGGCTCTCGGCGCAGTTGCATACCGGCTTGTGGCGCGACGCGGGCACCGCGGAGCGCCTCGCGGAACTCGATACCCTGATCGGGAGCACATGAAAGCCGACGACCTGAAGGACGTAACGGTTTACGCCGAGCGCCGGCGCCGGCTGGCCGGAGTGATCGGCGACGGCCTGGCGGTGATCGCCACCGCGCCGGAACGCGCGCGCAATCGCGACACGCACTACCCCTACCGCCACGACAGCTACTTTTACTACCTCACCGGCTTTGCCGAGCCGGAGGCGCTGCTGGTGCTGGCCGGCGGCGCCGCGCCGCGCTCGATCCTGTTTTGCCGCGACAAGAACGCCGAGCGCGAGACCTGGGACGGCTTTCGCCACGGCCCCGAGGGCGCGCGCCTGCACTTCGGCGTCCACGAGGCGCATCCGATTGCCGAGCTCGATGCGAAGATCGGCGCGCTGCTCGCCGACCGCGCGGCGTTGTGGTACCCGATGGGCGCCGATGCGGCGTGGGACGCACGCGTCATGGGCTGGCTGAACGCGGTGCGCGCCCAGGCGCGCGCCGGCGTGACCGCGCCGCACCAACTCCACGACCTGCACGCGGCGCTGGACGAGATGCGCCTGGTGAAGGACGCGCATGAGCTCGCGCTTATGCGCCGCGCGGCCGACATCTCGGCCGGGGCGCACCGGCGCGCCATGCTCGCCGCCCGCCCCGGTGTGCACGAATACGAGGTGGAGGCCGAGCTGTTGCACGAATTCCGCCGGCGCGGCGCACAGTTCCCCGCCTACTGGCCGATCGTCGCCGGCGGCGCCAACGCCTGCATTCTCCACTACGTGCAGAACGACGCGCCGCTCGCCGACGGGTCGCTGCTGCTCATCGACGCAGGCTGCGAGCTCGACGGCTACGCGGCGGACATCACGCGCACCTTTCCGGTCAGCGGGCGCTTCAGCGGCGCGCAGCGCGCAGTCTACGAGATCGTGCTTGCCGCGCAGCACGCGGCGATGGGCAAGGTGCGCGCCGGCGCCGCCTGGAACGAGCCGCACGACGCGGCGGTGCGCGTGCTGGCGCAGGGCATGCTCGATCTCAAGCTGCTCGCGGGGAGCCTCGACGCGGTGCTGGAGAAGGAAACCTACAAGCGCTTCTACATGCACCGCACGGGCCATTGGCTCGGCATGGACGTGCACGACGCGGGCGAGTACAAGCGCGCGGGCGCGTGGCGCGCGCTCGCCCCGGGCATGACCCTCACGGTGGAGCCGGGCCTGTACCTGCGTGCCGCGGACGACGTGCCCGAGCCGCTGCACGGGATCGGCGTACGCATCGAGGACGACGTCGTGGTCACCGCGGGCGAGTGCGAAGTGCTGACGGCGCAGGCGCCCAAGGCCGTCGCCGAGATCGAGGCGCTGATGCGTGATGGCCGGCGCTGAAGTCCTGATCCGCGGCGCGGGCCCGGTCGGTTGCACGCTGGCCCTCGCGCTAGCCGGCTCGCACCACGCCGTGCGCCTGGTCGATCGCGCGGGCGCCGCGTTGCCGGCCTTCCGGCCGATCGCGCTGTCGCAGGCGAGTCGCCTGATCCTGGAGCGCATCGGCGCCTGGGGCGCGTTTGCCGCGACGCCGATCGAATCGATCCACGTCTCCCAGGCCGGCGCCTTCGGGCGCGCGCGCCTGGATGCCACCGACGCCGGCGTGCCTGCGCTCGGCTACGTCACGCAGTACGCCGATCTGGTCGCGGCGCTGCGCGCACGCTTGACGATCGACACCGACGACGGCTTGCAAGCCGGCTGCACAGTGCACGCGGAAGGCTCGGCGGGCGATGCCCGCGAGCGCGGCTACGGCCACGAGGGGGTGGTCGCGCGCGTCGACAGCGAGCCCGCATCGCAGGCCGTCGCCTACGAGCGCTTCACGCACGAGGGGCCGCTCGCGCTGCTGCCGCTCGCAGGCCAGTGGGCCGCCGTGTGGAGCATGCGCCCCGAGCGCGCTGCCGCGATCGTCAATGCACCGGCGAGCGACTTCCTGGACGCGTTGCAGCGCGCCTTCGGCGAGCGCGCCGGGCGCTTCACCGCGGTGCACCAGCGCGCGCGCGCGCCGCTCGCCCTGCGGGTGCGTGCTTCGCGCATCGAGGGCCGCGAGGTCTACATCGGCAATGCGTCGCAGACGCTGCACCCGGTGGCCGGGCAGGGGCTGAACCTCGGCCTGCGCGACGCGTGGGACCTGGCGCAGATCTTGCGCGACGCGGCGGACGCGGGCGACGCGCGCGTGCTCGCGCGCTTTGCTGCACAGCGGCGTTTCGATGCGGCCGCGACCATCGGCGCGACCGAGCTCCTCGCGCGCGGCTTCCTGGGCGACAACGCGCTCGCGCGCGCCGCGCGCGGCGTCGCACTGACGAGTTTTGACATCCTGCCGCCGCTGCGCCGTTTCTTTGCGCGGCGCATGATGTTCGGGCCTTCCGCGCTGCCGTGATCTTTAATAGAATTCCGTTCCCTTCGCGCTCGCACTCCTGACCCTTCGCATGCAGATCGGCGCGCACGCCCTGCGCAACGCATTGTTCGTCGCCCCGATGGCGGGCGTCACCGACCGGCCATTCCGCATCCTGTGCCGGCGCTACGGCGCCGGCCTCGCCGTCTCCGAAATGGTGTCCTCGCGCCCCGAGCTGCGCGAGTCCCGAAAGTCGCTGCTGCGCCTCGACCACGCCGGCGAGCCCGGCCCGGTGTCGGTGCAGATCGCGGGCGCCGACCCGGCCCTGATGGCCGAGGCGGCCCGCTACAACGTCGAGCGGGGCGCGCAGATCATCGACATCAACATGGGCTGCCCGGCAAAGAAGGTGTGCCATGCGTACGCGGGTTCGGCGCTGCTGCAGGACGAGGCCCTCGTCGCGCGCATCCTCGAGGCGGTGGTCGCCGCGGTCGGGGCGCCGGTGACGCTCAAGATCCGCACCGGCCCCTCGCCCGAGCGCAGGAATGCCTTGGCCATCGCGCGCATCGCCGAGGACGCGGGCGTGCAACTGCTCGCCATTCACGGCCGCACGCGCGCCTGCGGCTTCGGCGGCCACGCCGAGTACGACACCATCGCCGCGGTGAAGGCGGCGGTGCGCATCCCGGTAATCGCCAACGGCGACATCGACACGCCGCAGGAGGCGCGCGAGGTGCTCGCGCGCACCGGCGCCGACGGCCTGATGATCGGGCGCGCGGCTTTCGGGCGGCCCTGGATCTTCCGCGAGTTCGAGCATTTCCTCGCCACCGGCACCGAGCTCGCACCGCCGGCGCCGGCCGAGATCGAGGCCGTGGTGCGCGAGCACCTCGAGGGCTTGTACGCGCTCTACGGCGACCAGCACGGCCTGCGCGTCGCGCGCAAGCACCTGGGCTGGTACACGCGCGCGCTGCCCGGGGGCGAGGGCTTTCGCCAGGCCGCGGTGCGCATCGAATCGGCATCGACGCAGCGCGCCGCGGTGAACGACTATTTCGCGAGGCTCGCCGCGTGAGCCGCGCCAACGAGGTCGCGGACGCAGTGCGGCGCTCCCTCGAGCGCTACTTCAAGGACATGGACGGCGAGCGCCCCACCGCCATCTACGACATGGTGCTGAAGAACGTCGAAAAGCCCATGATCGAGATGGTGCTCGGGCGCGCCGAGGGCAACCAGACGCGCGCCGCCGCGATGCTCGGCATCGACCGCAACACGCTGCGCAAGAAAATGCGCCAGCTGCGCATCAAAGGGTGAGCACGCTCCAGCGGGCGCTGATCAGCGTCTCGGACAAGTCGGGCGTCGTCGAGTTCGCGCGCGCGCTCGCTGCGATGGGCGCGCAGATCCTGTCCACCGGCGGCACCGCGAAACTGCTGGAAAAGCAAGGCGTCCCGGTGACCGAGGTCTCGGCGCACACGGGCTTTCCCGAGATGCTCGACGGGCGCGTGAAGACGCTGCACCCGAAGATCCACGGCGGCATCCTCGCGCGGCGCGATTCCGCGGCGCACGCGGCGGCGCTCGCGGCGCACGGCATCGCCCCCATCGACCTGGTGGTGGTCAACCTGTATCCGTTCCAGGCCACCGTCGCCGATCCGGATTGCCGGCTCGAGGACGCGCTCGAGAACATCGACATCGGCGGCCCGGCGATGCTGCGCTCGGCGGCCAAGAACCACGCCGGGGTCGCGGTGCTGGTGGATCCCGCCGACTACGCGCAGGTGCTCGAGGAGCTGCGCGCGACCGGGAAGCTTTCGGCGCCGACGCGCTTCGCGCTCGCCACCAAGGCGTTTGCCCACACCGCCGCGTACGACGGCGCCATTGCAGGTTATCTGTCCTCGCTCGACGCCGGGGGCGCGCGCGCCGCCTTTCCCCGCGTGCTGTCGCTGCAGTTCGAGAAGCTCCAGGACATGCGCTACGGCGAGAATCCGCACCAGGCGGCGGCCTTGTACCGCGATGCGCAGCCGGTGCCGGGCGGCATCGCCGCGTTCCGGCAGGTCCAGGGCAAGGACCTGTCCTACAACAACCTGGCCGACGCGGACGCCGCGTGGGAGTGCGTGAAGAGCTTCGCCGAGCCCGCGTGCGTCATCGTGAAGCACGCCAATCCCTGCGGCGTCGCCGTCGGCAAGGGCGCGCTCGAGGCGTACCGCAAGGCATGGCGCACCGACCCGAGCTCGGCCTTCGGCGGCATCCTCGCCTTCAACCGCGTGCTCGAGCGCGCGGCCGCGGCGGCGATCGGCAGGCAGTTCGCCGAGGTGATCATCGCGCCGCGCGTGGATGCCGCGGCCCGCGCGCAGTTGGCGGGCAAGCCCAACCTGCGCGTGCTGGAAGTGCCGCTCGCCCACGCGGCGAACGCGCACGAGCTCAAGCGCGTCGGCGGCGGACTGCTGGTGCAGACGAGCGACACGCACGTGCTGCAGGCGGCGGCGCTGAAGACGGTGACGCAGAAAAAACCCGGCAAGACGCAGCTCGCCGACCTGCTGTTCGCCTGGCGGGTGGCGAAGTTCGTGAAGTCCAACGCCATCGTGTTCGCCAAGGGCGGCATGACGCTGGGCGTGGGCGCGGGACAGATGAGCCGGCTCGATAGCGCGCGCATCGCCGCGATCAAGGCCAAGGCCGCGGGCCTGAGCCTGAAGGGCTCGGTGGTCGCCTCGGACGCGTTCTTCCCGTTCCGCGACGGCCTCGACGCGGTGGTGAAGGCGGGCGCGGTGGCGGTGATCCAGCCGGGCGGCAGCGTGCGCGACGACGAGGTGATCGCCGCGGCGAACGAGCGCAAGGTCGCCATGGTGTTCACGGGCGTGCGCCACTTCAGGCACTGATGAAGATCCTGGTCATCGGTTCGGGCGGGCGCGAGCACGCCCTCGCCTGGAAGCTCGCGCAGGGCGCCCGGGTGCAGAAGGTGTACGTGGCGCCGGGCAACGGCGGCACCGCGAACGAGAACGGCGTGGAGAACGTGGCGCTCGCCGGCAACGACGAGCTGGTCGCGTTCGCGCGCAAGGAATCCATCCACCTCACCGTCGTCGGTCCCGAGGCGCCGCTCGCCGCGGGCGTGGTGGATGCGTTCCGCGCGGCGGGCCTGCGGATCTTCGGCCCGACGCGCGCCGCGGCGCAGCTCGAGGCCTCCAAGGATTTCGCCAAACGGTTCATGGTGCGCCATGGCATCCCCACCGCGCGCCACGCCACGTTCGAGGACGCAGGCGCGGCCAAAGCCCATGTCGGGAAGGAAGGCGCGCCGATCGTGGTGAAGGCCGACGGCCTCGCAGCGGGCAAGGGCGTGGTGGTGGCGCAGTCGGTCGCCGAGGCGCACGCGGCGATCGACCGGCTGGGCGGCAGGCTGGTGATCGAGGAATGCCTGCAGGGCGAAGAGGCGAGCTTCATCGTCATCGCCGACGGCGCGCGCGCGCTCGCGCTCGCCACCAGCCAGGACCACAAGCGCCTGCGCGATGGCGATGAGGGGCCCAACACCGGCGGCATGGGCGCATATTCGCCCGCGCCGGTGGTCACGCCCAAGGCGCATGCGCGCGTGATGCGCGAGATCATCCAGCCGGCGATCGCCGGCATGGCGCAGGATGGCATGCCCTACACCGGATTCCTGTATGCCGGGCTGATGATCGACGCCGCCGGCAATCCGAAGGCGCTGGAATTCAACTGCCGGCTCGGCGATCCGGAGGCGCAGCCGATCCTGATGCGATTGAAGTCCGACCTGCTCGAGCTGCTCGACGCCGCGGTGAACGGCAGGCTCGCGGCGGCCGAAGCCGACTGGGACCGGCGCGCCGCGCTCGGCGTGGTGCTCGCCGCGCACGGCTACCCGGAGGAGCCCAGAACGGGCGAGCGCATCGCGGGACTGCCCGCCCCCGCGCCCGAATGCCGCGTGTTTCATGCCGGGACGCGCGCCGAGGGCAAGGACGTGCTGACCAGCGGCGGGCGCGTGTTGTGCGTCACCGCGCTCGGCGA
>DASTTC010000332.1:0-11503 GCA_035760345.1 Burkholderiales bacterium
CACCGCATACACGCCGTACACGTCTTCCTTCCTCATGTGCTCGTAGTAGCGCGTGAGGTTGTCGGCGTACTTGCCGAACACCATCGGGTTCATCGCCATGCCGGTCACGAAGCTCGACACGTGGTCGGGCGAGCGCCCGAGCAGGCCATGGCTCATGTCGGCGATGGCACGATGCAGCTTCATGCGCTGCTCGAGGTCCGCCTTCGTCTTCGCGCGCAGGAAGTAGGCGCTGTACTTGTCCCCCTTCTCCGTGAAGCTGAATTCGGGGTTCGCGGCCTTCAGGTCGTAGATCGCCGCCATCGAGCGCGCCGCATTGCGGAACGCGGGGTGCGTGGTGACGTCGTCCACCTGCTCGCCGCCGATGTAGACCACGCGCCCGTCGCGCAGCGATTCGAGGTGCTGGGCTCCGGTCTTGAGCATGGTCAGCCCTTCCTTCCGCTGGTTTCGTAGTAGTGGATCTCGACCAGCAGGCACCCGCGCTTGCTGGTGAACGGGCCGTGGTGCACGCCGGGCGGCCGGCAGGCATAGGTGAACGCCTGCGAGGACTCTCCGCCCTTGCCTTGCGCGTCGTTGCCGACGACGAGGTCGCCCTGTACCAGGAACACCTCCTCCCAGTGGTCGTGCACGAAGGGCACGGTGGAATAGGCGCCGGGATCGAGCTTCAACAGCCGGGTGCGGCTGCCCCGTTTCGCCTGCTCGTCGATGTCCGAGGCGAGGATTTTCTGCGTGAATCCGGGCGGGTACCCGGGTGGCGTTTCCCAGCCCGCCTGCAGGTCGACGCCGACGAACTCCAGGTGCGGCTTGGGCTTGCGCATGGCTCTCCTCGAACGTGCGTTGACGCAATGCGTCCGGCTTCCGGAGAATAGCGCAGTCCACCCGCCAATTCCATGGAGCGAGACATGCTGAAACTCTACGGCCAGTACCGCTCGCGCGCGTTCCGCGTGGCGTGGCTGTGCAAGGAATCGAACATCCCCTACGAGCACCACAATGTCACCATCAATGTGCAGGGGGCAACCTGCAAGGACCCTGCCTACGCGGCGCTCAATCCCAACAAGCGCGTGCCCACGATCGACGACGACGGGCTCATCCTGTGGGAGTCGGCGGCGATCAACCTGTACCTCGCCGAGAAGTACGACAGCCCGCTGTGGCCGAGAGACCGGGCAGGCAAGGCCGCAATGCTGCAATGGGCGTTCTACATCGCCAACGACGTCGAGCCGCCGATGATCGTCATGCAGCGCCACCGCCACTTGCTGCCGCCCGAGAAGCGCGACGAGAAAGCCGCGGTGCAGGCCGAGCAGGAGATCCTGCCGAAGATGCAGGTGCTGGAGGACCACATCGCGAAGAACGGCTGCTTCAGCGGCAAGGAGTGGGGCATGGCCGACTTCATGGTGGCGAGCGTGTGCTACGCGATGTGGTTCAACAAGTTCCCGCTGCTCGCGAAGTTCCCGAAGTTCAGGGCGTGGCTCGACGCGAGCGTGAACCGGCCGAAGGCGCAGGAGGCGCGCAAGCTGCGCGAGTAAGCAGTCGGCGCGCGGCAGAGGCTGATTGCCCGAGCGCTACTCGTTCAATCCCTTCCCCGGATACGGATGTGTTTCGATCCAATGCCGTGCGATGTCCACGCGTCGCGTAATCCAGACGCCATCGTGCTTCATGAGATGCTCGAGCAGGCGCTCCAGACCCGCGGCGCGCGCGGGATGACCGATCATGCGCATATGCAGGCCGACCGACATCATCTTCGGTTGCCTGGCGCCTTCACGGTACAGCATGTCGAACGCATCCCTTACGAACGCGAACCACTGGTCCGAGTTGCTGATCCAGGCGGCGAATTTGCCATCGTTGTGGGTAAGCGAGTAGGGCACGACGAGGTGCGGCTTACCCTTGACGGTTCGCCAGTACGGCAGCTCGTCGTTGTAGGTATCGGAGTCGTACAGAAATCCGCCCTCCTCGACCAGGAGCTCGCGCGTGTTCACGCTCGGACCATATCGGCAGTACCAGCCGAGCGGTCGCTCGCCAAGGGTTTTCTCAAATGATCGAACGGCTTTCTCGATGTGCTCCCGTTCCTCTTCCCGCGAAAGCTCGAAGTGCTTGATCCAGCGCCAGCCGTGACTGCAGACATCGAAGCCGGATTGCTTGATCGCGTTCGCGGCCGGCCGATTGCGCTCGAGCGCGAGTGCGCAACCGAAGACGGTCGCCGGCAGATTGCGCTCCTGAAATAACCGCATCAGGCGCCAGAACCCCACGCGACTGCCATACTCGAACATGCCCTCCGCAGCGAGATCGCGCCCCTTCACGCCCCGGCCTACGTTGTGCGTTTCGGTCAGCGCGTTTTCGCTATAGCCTTCCCCGTCCTGCACCGAAGGCTCCGATCCTTCCTCGTAGTTCATCACGAAGTTGACCGCCAGCCGCGCACCGTTCGGCCATCGCGGATCGGGCGGATGCGCGCCGTAACCGACAAGGTCGCGATCGTATTTGTCACTCGTGGAGTTTTCGGGCACCAATCACCTCCTCGTTGTGTCTAACCGTCAGGCCGGAACCTGGACCGTGAATGGTTCCGCGAGCTGCCGAAACTCTTCATCGGTGCCGGTGCCATCGCGCCACATGAAAACCGCGAAGCGCGCGGGACGATCGAGCGCCGTGAGTCCGTGATGCCACGTTCCCATGTGATACGTCACGCCTTGCCCGGGGCCCGCCACGAAGGCGATGGCGCGTGACGGATCGGGACCGCCATCAGACCCGTACCGGGCTACCACGACGAGCCATCGTGAAACATCCAGTGGCATGAAGCTCTGCGAGGAGAACTCGTGGCGCTCCAGCATCGTCGCCCGCAGCGGAAGCGCCGCCAGTGGCCGGGCGTGCGTGACCGACAAGCTCGGCCACGCGCCGGTGCGGCCGTTCTTCAATCCCTTCTCGAAGTAGGTGCGCCCGGGCTGCGTCGGGGGAGACAGCACGTCACCGAACGGCGCGAAAGCTTCGGCGGTGAGCGGCTGCGCGATGATCTGCATGGATCCTCCTGCTGGTTTCGATAATTCTAGGGCCTGGGGAAAATGCAACCTGGCCTCGATCGCCGCGCTCAGCGGGCGAACACGCGGCGCAGCGCCGCCACGACAGCGGCATCGTCCTCTGGCGGCAACGCCTGCAGGTCGACAATCAGGGTGCCCTGCACCGCGAGCCGCTCTGACAGGTGAACCGGCGGGTCGCCCTCCTGCAAGCGCCGGCTCAGCGCGAGCGCATCGGAGCCAGCGACGGCCGAATCGACCTGCAGGTGCAGGTGCGGCACGCGGCCGGCCTCGCGTGCCGGCAGCACGCGGGTGCGCAGGCTCTTCGGGGCGCCGAGCTGCGCCTCGATGCGCTTCAGTCTTTCCTCCAGCAAGCTGTTGGCGGCCTCGTCGTCGGCCGCGGCAAAGCGCTCGAGCGCGGTGAGCAAGCCGACGATCTCCTCCTTGCCGACCTTGAAGCCACGACCAAGGCCGTGATGCGGCACGCCCTTGAGCGCCGCGCGGTCGATCAGTCCGGGCGGTGACCAGTTGGCCGGCGAGACGTCCATGTCGAGCTGTTGCACCAGAGCCGCGCCGACCAGCTCGCGACGCCCTGCCAGGATGCCCGATGCCTGTGGCCCGCCGATTGCCTTGCCGCCGGAGAACGCCACCAAGTCGGCGCCAAGCTCGAAGAAACGGCGCAGGTTGCGCTTCGGCGGCAGCTGCGCCGCCCCATCTACGATCACCGGCAAGCCGTGCGGCTTACATACCGCCACCACCAGCGCGAGCTCGTCGATATTTTCCGGATTAACGGAGAACGCGAAGGCGGCGGCGAGCGGCGTGATCGCCGCCTCGATCTCCCAGGCCTCGAGACCGCGAACGCCGGCGCCGGTACCACGGTCGTTGTGCCCGATGTCGACCAGCCTTGCACCGGCGGCGCTCAGCGCATGCGCGTAGCTGGTACGATGCGCGCGCGGGATCAGGATCTCGTGCGGGAACGCCTCAGCGTGCGGCAGCGCCGCCATGCGCGCGATATCCCAGCGCGTCATGCTGGCCGCGGCGGCCAGCGTCAGCGCCGCGGCCGCGCCGCAGGTCACCATCCCCGCCTCGGCGCCGGTGATCCGCTCAATGCTGCGGCTAGCCGCGGCCTGCAACTCGGCGATGTCGACCGAATGCCGCGCGGCGGCCGCCATCGCCGCGCTTACCTCGGGTGCCATCAGCTTCCCGCCCAGGCGCGTCAGGGTGCCCGCGGCGTTGATTCGGCGCCGCACGCCGAGCGCCGTATAGATGTCGCCGTTCCCCATGGTTGAACCTTTCTCCCGGGAATCGCTCTCGATTGCTAAGATTGCCCCTCCCGAGAGCTTACGACGATTCCGACCCCCGTATGAATGACAGCTCCGTGCAGGGCTCTGCTGCGAGTGCGCCTGAGGTCCGCGATCCGATCATCTTCGAGCTGTTCAAGAACGCCATCTTCTCGATCGCCGACGAAATGGCGCTGACGATCTTCCGCACCACCTACTCGGGAGTGCTCAAGGACAACATGGATTATTCGACCGGCTTCGCCGATGCCGATGGCAAGCTGGTGGCACAAGGCCTGACGCTCCCCGGACACCTCGGATCGGTGCCCACGGCGATGCTCTCCATCATGCGGCACTTCCGCGACGACATGCATCCGGGCGACGTGTTCATCATGAACGATCCGTTCGACGGCGGCATGCACCTGCCCGACATCTTCGTGTTCAAGCCGCTGTACCACGAGGGCGAACGCATCGCCTTCGCCTGCACCGTGTGCCATCACGGCGACGTCGGCGGACGGGTGGCGGGCTCGAACGCCTCCGACTCGACCGAGATCTACGCCGAAGGGCTGCGCATCCCGCCGCTCAAGCTCTACGACAAGGGCAAGCCCAACCGCACGCTGCTCTCGATCATCGAGAAGAACGTGCGCCTGCCGGTGCAGTTGTTCGGCGATCTGCGCGCGCAGCTCGCGGCGTGCCACATCGCCGAGCGGCAGTTCGCCGAGCTGGTGGCGCGCTACGGACCGCAGCAGACGCGCTACTACATGAACGAGACCGTCGACTACGCCGAGCGCCTGACGCGCGCCGCGCTCGAGACGCTGCCCGACGGCGAATGGAGCTTCGAGGACTGGATCGACGACGACGGCATCGACTACGGCAAGCCGATCCGGCTGTTCGTCACCTTGCGCAAGCGCGGCGGCCACATGGTGGTCGACTGGACCGGCACCGCGCCGCAGGTGAAGGGCGCGATCAACAATACCCTGTCGTATACCAAGGCGGCTTCCTATACCGGCGTGCGCTCGGTGCTGCCGCAGGGCATTCCGAACAACGAAGGCGTGTTTCGCGCCATCGAGGTGATCTGCCCGCCAGGCACGGTCGGCAACGGCCTGCTGCCCGCGGCTTGCGCGGCGCGCGGCCTGACCGGTTTTCGCATGACCGACTGCATGTTTGGCGCGCTCGCCATGATGCTGCCGGACCGGGTCAAGGCCGCGGGCGACGGCGGCAACACCGGCATTTCCATCGGCGGCTACTATGCCGATCGCAAGCCCTTCGTGTACGTGGATTTCACCTGCGGCGCCTGGGGCGCGCGCCCCTGGGCCGACGGCCTGGACGGCAATTCGCACATGTTCGCCAACATGGCGTCGCACTCGATTGAAGTCACCGAGCTGGAGCACCCGATCCAGCTGCTCGCCTACGAGTTCGTGCCGGACAAGGCCGGCGCCGGAAAGTACCGCGGCGGCGTGCCGTTCCGGCGCGACTACCGCTTCCTCGAAACCGAGGGCATCCTGCAGGTGCGCTCCGACCGTCGCGATCACCGGCCCTTCGGCCTGTACGGCGGCAGCCCGGGCGCGCCCTCCGAAAACTACTTCAATCCCGACGCCGAGAACCGCGTGCTGCCGGGCAAATTCACCATGACCGTCAGGAAAGGCGACGTGCTGCGCCACGTACTGGCAGGCGCCGGCGGTTGGGGCGATCCGCTCGAGCGTGACCCGGGCGCGGTGTTGCGCGACGTGCGCAACGAGCTGCTGTCCCCGGCCAAGGCGCGCGCCGATTACGGCGTGGTCGTCGACACCAAGCGCTGGGCGATCGACGCTGTCGCGTCCGAGCTCGAACGCGCCCGCATTCGCGCCGCGAGGGGCTGGCGCGAGGTGCCCGCGGTGCAGCGCCACGATCCGGTACCCGCCGCGCGGTCGAAAGCCACCACTTAAGGGCATGAGCGCAACCATCACCTACCGCGCCGGCGTCGACATCGGCGGCACTTTTACCGACATCGTGCTGCTCGGCTCGGACGGCACCCTCCATACCAAGAAGATCTCCTCGAGCGTGGAAAACTACGCGCGCGCCATCGTCGAAGGACTTGCAGAGGTGTTCGCCGAGGCCGGGCTGCAGGGCAATCTGATCGACGAGATCCGCCACGGCACTACGGTCGCCTCGAACGCGATCCTCGAGCACAAGGGCGCTCGCGTCGGCCTGATCACCACGCGCGGCTTTCGCGACGTGCTCGAGATTCGCACGCTGCGCATGCCGCGACTCTACGACATCGGCTGGACCAAGCCCGCGCCGCTGGTGGAGCGCTACCTGCGAAAGGTGGTCGACGAGCGGATCGACGCGCGTGGCAATATCGAGCGCGCGCTCGATGCCGGCGAGGCCGAAAGGGTGGTCGACGCGCTGCTCGTCGAGAAAGTCGAGGCGATCGCGGTGTGCCTGCTGCACTCCTTCACCAACCCCGTGCACGAGCAGCGGATCGCCGAGATCATCCGGCGCAAGGCGCCCGGCCTGCCGACCAGCATCTCCTGCGAGGTGCTGCCCGAGATCAAGGAATACGAGCGCACCTCGACCACCGTGGTCAACGCCTACGTCATCCCGATCGTGGCGCGCTACCTGCGCGCGCTGCGCAAGGGTCTCGACGAGGCGGGCATCCAGGCCAGCCTGCTGCTGATGCAATCCAACGGCGGGCTGACCACCGATGCGGCCGCCGCCGAGCAGCCGATGAACATCATCGAATCGGGCCCCGCCGGCGGCGTGGTCGGCGCGCAGGCACTGGCGCGCGCCGGCCGCGTGCGCAAGCTGATTACTTTCGACATGGGCGGCACCACGGCCAAGACCTCGATGGTCGAGGATGGCGAGGTGCTGCGCACCGCCGAATATTCGGTAGGCGCAGGCATCATGATCGGCTCGCGCCTGCTTACCGGGGCCGGCTATACGCTCAAGGTCCCGGCCATCGATCTGGCCGAAGTCGGCGCCGGCGGCGGCTCGCACGTCTGGATCGACGGCGGCGGCGCTCTGCAGATCGGCCCGGAGAGCGCCGGCGCCCTGCCTGGCCCGGTGTGCTACGACAAGGGCGGGACGGTGCCCACAGTGACCGACGCCAACGTGCTGCTTGGCTACATCAATCCGGCGCACCTGGTGGGCGGAGCGCTCAAGCTGAACGCGGACCGGGCGCGGCGCGTGTTCCAGGGCGAGATCGCCGACGCGCTGCGCATGAGCATCGAGCAGGCGGCCTACGGCGCGCACCAGATCGCCGCCTCCAACATGATTCGCGCCATCAAGGCGGTCTCCACCGAGCGTGGCCGCGACCCGCGCGAGTTCGCCCTGTTCGCGTTCGGCGGCAACGGGCCGCTGTTCGCCTGCGGCATGGCGGCGGCGCTGGGCATGAAGCGCGTCGTGGTGCCGCCCTCGGCGGGCCTGTTCTCGTCCTTCGGCCTGCTCTACGCCGACGTCGAGCACCACTACTCGCGCACCCTGCGGCGGTTGCTGCGCGGCGCCGACCTCGACGAGGTGCAGCGCGCCTGGCACGCGCTCGCCGAGCAGGCCCTGGCACAGCTCGCCGCCGGGGGCTTCAGCGGCGCCAGGGCGCGGCTGCGCCGCTCGGCCGCCCTGCACTATCACGGCCAGAGCTTCGATCTGACCGTGCCGGCGCCCGACGGTCCGCTGGATGCGGCCATGGCCGCGCACCTGGAGGAGGCCTTCGGCCAGGAGCACGAAAAAACCTACGGTCATCGCGCGAGCGCCGACGAGCCGGTCGAGCTGGTGTCGATCCAGGTGGTCGGTCAGGGCGTGCGCGAGGACGCCGACGTGCCGCAACGCGTGCGCCCGAGCCGCGCCGAGCCTGCGGCGACGGCGCCGCGCCCGGCTTACTTCGGAGCCGACCTCGGCTGGGTGAAATCGCCGATCCTGCGGCGCTCGGACCTGTCGGCGCCGCGCGCCGGCCCGCTGATCATCGAGGAGTACGACGCAACCTGCGTGGTCCCGCCCGGCGCGCGCGCCAGCCTCGACGCGGGCGGCAACATCGTCATCGAGCTCGGCGCATAGAGATCCGCGCGGCCGGCCGGCGCGCTCGTCAGCCCGATACCAGCCCCGGGATCCACAGCGCGAGCGCCGGCCAGAACCACAGCGCGGCAATCATCAGCAGCATGGTCAGCACGAACGGCGCCGCGCCGATGATCACGTCGTCGATGCGGCCGCGCTCGCGCAGCCCCTGCACCACGTACAGGTTGATGCCGACCGGCGGCGTGATCATCGCCGTCTCCAGCAGGATCACGATCAGCACGCCGAACCATATCGGGTCGAAGCCCGCCTTGATCATGATCGGCGCGATGATCGGCACCGTGGCCACCATCATCGACAGCGTCTCCATGAACATGCCGAGAATCAGGTAGAAGACGACCACCGCCACGAACAGCTGCGCCGGCGTCAGGCCGAGCCGGGTGACGTAGCGGTTCACCTGCGCCGTGAGACCGATCGAGGTGATGACGAAGTTGAGAAAGTAGGCCGCGATCAGGATCGCCATGATCATTGCGCTGGTGCGCATGGTGCCCTCGAAGGCGTGCCCCAGCATGCGCAGCGTCAGCTTGCGGCGTAAGGCGGCCACGGCGAGCGCGGCGATCACCCCGAGCGCAGCAGATTCGGTAGCGGTGGCCCAACCGGCGTAGATCGAGCCGATGACGGCGAGGAAGATCGCGAGCGGCGGCAGCAGATCGGGCAGCGCGCGAATGCGCTGCGTCCAGGTGGCGCCGGTGCGCCGGCCACCGAGCTGCGGCCAGATCAGGCAGATGACGAGGATCGTCAGGCTGAACAGGATGGCGAGGACCAACCCCGGGATGATGCCGGCGAGGTACAGCTTGGGGATCGAGGAATCGGTCAACACGCCATACACGATCATGTTGATCGACGGCGGAATGAGGATGCCGAGCGTGCCGCCCGCGGCAATGGTGCCGAGGAACAGGCGCTCGGAATAGCCGTGCTTGCGGATCTCGCCCATCGCCACGGTGCCGATGGTGGCGGCGGTGGCGACGCTCGAACCCGAGGTCGAGGCGAACATGGCGCAGGCGGCGATGTTGGAGTGCATCAGCCCGCCCGGCAGCCACGGCACCCACAGCGCGAGCGCGTTGTACATGCGCTCCGCGATGCCCGTGCGCAGCAGGATCTCGCCGAGCAGCACGAAGAACGGAATCGCGACCAGCAGGAAATTGTTCGAGGTGGCCCACGACATCTCGCCGATCGCGAGCGTGAGCGGCAGCTTCGAGTAGATCTCCGAGAGCACCAGGCCGAGCACGCCGAGCCCCGCCGCCACCGGCACCGCCAGCGCGAGGACCAGCAGCAGCACGGCGAGCGCGGTCCAGATCACCGCGTGTCCGCCTCGAGCGAACGGCGCGCCTTGACGTCGCGCACTTCCTCGGCGACGTCCTCCTGGGCGGAGCGCGTGCTGATGGCGCGCGTCGCCTCGCCGCTGCGGCCGCGCAGCACCAGGCCGAGCGCGTGCGCGAACAGCAGCGCGCCGATGATCAAGAACAGCGCCAGCCCGACGATCCACATCGCCTGCGGGATCACCGTCGGGATCTGCAGCGCCGACTGGCTGCGCGAGCCGGAGTTCCACGACTGCAGCAACACGTTCCAGCCGTGGCGCGTGATCAGGCCGAAGAAGCCGATGAACAGCGCCAGGCCGAGAAAGTCGAGCAGCAGCCGCAGCTTGAGCGGCAGCAGCGCATACAAGGAGTCGATGCGAATGTGCGTCCGGGCGAGCAGCGCGGCGGCCAGCGACCACGCCGTGGCGATCGCCAGCGCGTAGCCTGCCAGCTCGTCGGCGCCGCCGATCGAGGTGGCGAAGAACTTGCGCAGCACGACGTCGATGCCGATCAGGAACGCGGCGAGCAGGATCAGCACGCCACCGAACCATGTGCTCCAGCGCGTCACCTGGAGCACGCCTCGCATCAAGGCTTCCATGCCCTCCCCCGAGCTCCGGTTTGCGCAGCCCCGGTGCGCCGAGCGGGGCGCAGGCTTTGCGCGCCGCCGCCCAGAGGTTGCGGCGGCGCGCTGCGCGGCGCGCTCGCGCTGCTCAGTTCACCGCGACGGAAAGGCCGAGCGCCTTGCCCACCGTGGCGTTCCACTCCTTCGCGCATTCGGCGCCGCAGCGCTTCGCCCATCCGGGAAGGACGGCGTTCTCGACGAGTTTCTTGTGCTCCACGGCCTCCGCGGGCTTCACCGGCACGATCGTGAGGTTGGCCAGCTTGCCCAGGGTGCAGGGTTGCTTGCCGGTGTTGCAGTTGTCGGCCTCATCAGTGGCCTGTTTCAGCGTGCGCCACATCTTGTCTTCGTACTGCTTGAACTGCGCCAGCATGAACGCCTGCGTGCGCGCATCGATGCGCTTCCAGGTGTTGAGGTTCACCGCCAGCACGTTGATGCTCCAGCCGAGCGACATCGGGTAGAGCGACTTGGTGACTTCGGGCCAGCCGGCAGTGTTGCCCGAGAGGCTGCCGGTCACCGCGCAATCGACCACGCCGTTGTTGAGCGCCGGCACGACTTCCGCGAAGGCCATGCTCACGGCGGTGGCGGGAACGCCGGCCAGGAAATCGCGCATCGTATTGTTGAATACGCGAATCTTCCTGCCCTTCAGGTCGGCGAGGCCGCCGATCATGCCGCGGCACCAGAAGACCTGCGGCGGGTTGCCGCCGAAGGCGAGCAGCTTGGCGTTCCAGTTCTTCTGCATCTGGCGGTCGATCACCGCGCGGTAGGCGTCGCAGGCGGCGCGCGCGCGGTTGGTATCGAGGGTCAGACCGGCCAGGTCGCAGCCCTCGAAGCGCGGGTCGTCGCCCGCCATTTTCGAGATGTCCATGCCGGCGAAGTCCATCACCCCGAGCCGCAGCAGGCGCAGCATCGTCTTGTCGTCGATCCCCATCTGGTCGAGCGGCGTGATGTCCGTGGTGATCGCTCCATTCGACGCCTTGGGCATAGTCTCGCGCCAGAACGGCACCTCGTCGACCATCGAGGCGACGGTCGGCCCATTCAGGCCGATCGCCTTGAAGTGAAACTTCTGCAGCTCCTGCGCCAGTGCGCCGAAGGAAAACACCGTAGCCAGAATCACGCCGCTCAATAAACGATAGAACATGGTGCGCTCCTGTGATGAGGGGAAACGACCGGCCTGCTTGCGGGCAAAATAGCCCAGCCATGGCGCTTGCGCAAGCCACGCGTGTCCGGCGCCACGCGCGCGAAGGTATAGTAGCCGCTCGCCGATGG
>DASTTC010000333.1:0-3167 GCA_035760345.1 Burkholderiales bacterium
AGCCTGTTCAACCTGCAGACCTTCGGCAACGTCTACTCGCGGATCTCCAATCCGACGGTGGCGGTGCTCGAAGAACGCGTGGCGGCGCTGGAAGGCGGGCGCGCGGCACTTGCCTGCGCCACCGGCCAGGCGGCCGAGGCCACGGCGATCCTCACGCTATGCAAATCGGGCGACCACATCGTGTCCGCCGCCACGCTCTACGGCGGCACGCATACGCTGCTCGGCGTCAACCTGAAGAAGCTGGGCATCGACACCACGTTCGTCGATCCGGACCAGCCGGAGAATTTCCGCAAGGCGCTCAAACCGAATACCCGGCTGATGTACGCCGAGACTCTCGGCAACCCGCTCATCAACATCGTCGACATCGCAGCCGTTTCGGCGATCGCGAAAGACGCGGGCGTGCCGTTCCTCGTGGACAACACGGTGCCCTCGCCGTACCTGTGCCGCCCGTTCGAGCACGGCGCGGACCTGGTGGTGCACTCGGCGACCAAGTACCTCGGCGGCCACGGCACCACCATGGGCGGCGTGATCGTCGAATCGGGCAGGTTCCCTTGGGGCAACGGCAAGTTTCCGGAATTCACCACGCCTTCGCCCGGCTACCATGGCGTGATCTTCCACGAGACCTTCGGCGACTTCGGCTTCACCATGAAAGCGCGCATGGAGATCATGCGCACCTTCGGCCCGACGCTCGCGCCGCTGAACGCCTGGCTGCTGCTGCAAGGCGTCGAGACCCTCGGCGTGCGCATGGACCGGCATTGCGCCAACGCGCTCGCGGTGGCGAAGTTCCTGCAGGGGCACAAGCAGGTGGCGTGGGTGAACTACCCGGGCTTGCCGGACAACAAGTACTACAAGCTCGCGCAGAAGTACCTGCCGAAAGGGGCCTCGGGCCTGCTCAACTTCGGCGTGAAGGGCAGCGCGAAGGCCGGCGAGAAGTTCATCGAGGCGGCGCAGTTCATGAGCCACCTCGCCAACATCGGCGACGCGAAGACCCTCATCATCCACCCCGCCTCGACCACGCACCGGCAGATGTCGGACGAGGAGCAACTGAAGGCGGGCATCACCCCCGACATGATCCGCATGTCGGTGGGCATCGAAACCCTGGACGACATCCTTTGGGACATCGATCAGGCTCTTACAGCGGCGGGGAAAGCATGATCAGCTATCAAATCATCGAACACGGCAAACCCCTGCAGAAGGTCATGCACGAGACGCCGGTGCCCAAGGGCACCGAGGTGCTGGTGAAGATCACGCGCTCGGGCGTGTGCCATTCGGACGTGCACATCTGGGACGGCTACTTCGATTGGGGCGGCGGCAAGCGCTTTTACGTGAAGGAGCGCGGCTGCATCCCGCCCTTCACCCTGGGCCACGAGCCGTTTGGCGTCGTCGCCGCGGTGGGCCCCTCGGTTTCCAAAGCGGCCAAGGGCGTGAAGCTCGGAAAGAAATTCATCGTCTATCCCTGGATCGGCTGCGGCAAGTGCCCGGTGTGCAAGGCGGGCCAGGACAACTACTGCATGAAGGCGCAGTTCCTGGGCGTGATGAAGCCGGGCGGCTATTCCTCGCACGTCCTCATCCCGCATCCGAAGTACCTGGTGGACGCGACCGGCATCGACGAGGGCTTCGCCGCGACGCTCGGCTGCTCCGCGATCACCGCCTACAGCGGCCTGAACAAGCTGCCGAAGCTCGGACCGAAGGACTGGATTGCGGTGATCGGGTGCGGCGGTCTGGGACTCGTCGCCCTGTCGATCCTCAAGGCGAAGGGTGTGAAGAACGTCATCGCCTGCGATGTGGATGAAGCGAAGCTCGCGGCAGCGAACCAGCAGGGCGCGAAGCTGACGCTCGATACGCGCGCGCCGGACGCGGTGCAGCGGCTTGGCGTCCTGGCGATGGGCAACCTCGCCGCGTCGATCGACTTCGTCGGCATGCCGGCGACGGCCATGCTCGGCACCGGTGCGCTGAGGAAAGGCGGGCGCTACGTGATTTGCGGATTGTACGGCGGGGAGTTCGTGCATCCCCTGCCGCCGATCGCGCAGCGCGCCATCGGTATCGTCGGCTCCTACGTCGGCAACCTGCAGGAACTGAAGGAAGTCGTCGCGCTGGCGAAGAAAAGGAAACTCAAGCCGACGCCGGTGACCTTGCGCGCGTTCGACGAGGTCAACCGCACCCTTGAAGAACTGAAGGCCGGCAAGATCCTCGGCCGCGTCGTGCTCGACATGGAAAAGGTGAAGGCGTGACGCCTTTCAGCTGGAACAACCCCTACGCCTGGCCGCGCAGGCCGCTGCTGGCGAGGAACGTCGTCGCCACCTCGCAGCCGCTCGCGGCGCAGGCCGGACTGCAGATGCTCGCCGCGGGCGGCAACGCCGTCGACGCGATCCTCGCCACCGCCATCACGCTGACGCTCGTCGAGCCGGTGTCCAACGGCATCGGCTCCGACGCCTACGCCATCGTCTGGGACGGCAAGCAGCTGCATGGCCTCAATGCCTCGGGCCGCTCGCCCGCCGGCTGGACGCCCGAATTCTTCAAGAACGAAAAGCAGATGACGCAGCGCGGCTGGAACTCGGTGACCGTACCCGGCTGCGTCTCCGCATGGCGAGTGATGTCGGAGAAGTTCGGCAAGTTGCCGTTCGAGAAGCTGTTCGAGCCGGCCATCCGCTACGGGCGCGAGGGCTTCCTCGTCTCGCCGACCATCGCGCGCCAGTGGGCCGCGCAAGTCGCCGAGCTGAAGCGCCAGCCGGGGTTCGCCGAGGCCTTCCTGCCCAACGGGCGCGCGCCGCAACCGGGCGAAGTGTTCAAGTTTCCCGATCACGCCGCGACGCTGGAAGCGATCGCGAGGACGAAGGGCGTGGCGTTCTACAACGGACCGCTCGCCGAGCAGCTGGAATCGCATTCGCGCCAGAACGGCGGCGTGATGAAGGTCTCCGACCTCGCCGCCCACAAGTCCGACTGGGTCGATCTGCTCACGATGGACTACCGCGGCTACACGCTGCACGAGATCCCGCCGAACGGCCAGGGCATCGTCGCGCTGATCGCGCTGGGGATCCTTTCGCACTTCGACCTGAAGAGCCACCCGGTGGACGGCCCGGACAGCGTGCACCTGCAGATCGAGGCGGTGAAGCTCGCCTTCGCCGACGCCTGGCGCTTCGTCGCGGATCTCGATCACATGACGGAGG
>DASTTC010000334.1:0-9556 GCA_035760345.1 Burkholderiales bacterium
GCGATCTACGAGTTCGAGGTGAAGGACATGCCGGTGACCGTGGCGGTCGATGCCAAGGGCGTGTCCGTCCACCAGTCCGGGCCCGAGGACTGGCGCAAGAGAATCGTCGAACTGAAGATCCCGGTACACGCCGCTTGACGCGCTGGTCCGCCGTCTGGGCGGTCTTCGCCGGCGGCCTCGTCTGCGGCGCCTACATCGGCAAGGTGCCGCCGGCGCTTCCCCTGCAGCGCGACGAGCTCGGCCTGACGCTCGTCGAATCGGGCTTCATCGCCACCACCTTCAACGTCATCGGCCTGCTTGCCGGCATGTTCATCGGCGTGCTGTGCGACCGGTTCGGGCACAAGCGGCTCGGGCTCGCCGGCATCGCGGTGATGTGCCTTGCGGGCCTGCTCGGCGCGGCCGCCTGGGACTTCGCGTCGCTGCTCGCCTCGCGCTTCCTCGAGGGCGTCGGCTTCATCCTGTTTGCGGTCGCGGGCTCCGCGCTCATGGCCGCCGCGGCCGAAGGCGCCGCCCGGACGAAGGCGATGAGCATCTGGAGCTCGTACATGCCCGCCGGCGGCAGCGCTGCGATCCTGGTCGCGCCCTTCATCCTCGCCGCCTGGGGTTGGCGCGGGCTGTGGGTGCTCGTGGCCGCGGCCGCCGCGGTCGCTTTCCTGCTCATCGCCCGGAACGCGCCCGCCACCCGGTATGGCGACGTCAGCTCGCTCAAGCTCGCCCTGGAATCGCTGTCGCAGCCGGCGAGCGTGGCGCTCGCGCTGCTGTTCGCCTTCTACGTCGCGCAGTGGACCTCGGTGATGATCTGGCTGCCCACGTTCCTCGTCGAGGAGCGCGGCGCCTCCGCCGGCCTCGCGTCCCTGCTGACCGCGTTCATGGTCCTGGTCAACGTGCCCGGAAACCTCGCCGGCGGTTGGCTGCTCGCGCGCGGCGTGCGCCGCGGGCCGCTGATCCTGGCGGCGTGCGCCGTGATGGTGGTCACTGATGTCGTCATGCTGACCGATGCCGTGCGGGACGCGCTGCGCTACGCCGCATGCCTGGTGTTCTCGATGGGGGTCGGTGTGATCCCGGCATGCATCTTCTCCGGGGTCGTGGTGCACGCGAAGACCCCGCAGCACGTCGGCACGACGAACGGCATGGTCATGCAGACCTCGCAGGCTGGCCAGTTCTTCGGCCCGATCCTGCTGGCGTGGCTGGCGACGCACTTCGGCGGCTGGGGCGCGTCGCTGTGGGCGATGCTCGCATTCGCGGCCTGTGCCGCTGCTTGCGGCTACGCCGTTCTGCGCATCGAGGCGCGCTAGAATTCGGTCCTCTGCGGAGAACCCCATGCGACAAGTCCAGATCTGCGAAGTCGGCCCGCGCGACGGGCTGCAGAACGCCAAGCAATTGATGCCCACCGAGACGAAGAAGGCCTGGATCAGCGCCCTCGCCGCGGCGGGCCTGAACGAGATCGAGGTCGGCTCGTTCGTCCCGCCCAAACTCATCCCCGCGATGGCCGACACGGCCGACATCGTGAAGCATGCGCTGACGATCCCCGGCCTGAAGGTGGTGGCCCTCGCCCCGAACGTCAAAGGTTTCGAGCGCGCGCGCGACGCCGGCGCGCACAAGATCACTTTCCCCGTCTCCGCGTCGCACCAGCACAGCATGTCCAACGTGCGCATGACGCCCGACCAGATGATCGAGGAAGTTCGCAAGGCTGCGCAGATGCGCAACGGCAAGAGCCCGGAGATCGAGGGCGCCGTGTCCACCGCCTTCGGCTGCACGATGCAAGGCGAGGTGCCCGAAGACGAGGTGATCCGCATCGCCGTGGCGCTGGCCGAATTCTGCGAAGGCGTGGCGCTCGCCGACACGGTCGGTTACGCCAATCCGGCGCAAGTGAAACGCATCTTTCGCCGCGCGAAGCAGGAACTCGGCGACAAGCTGGAGGCCGCGCATTTCCACAACACCCGCGGCCTGGGTCTTGCCAACGCGCTCGCCGCCTGGGAGGAAGGCGTGCGCGCCTTCGATTCATCGATGGGCGGCCTCGGCGGCTGCCCGTTCGCGCCCGGCGCGAGCGGCAACGTGATCACCGAGGATCTCGTCTTCATGTTCGAGAGCATGGGGGTCTCGACGGGAGTCGATTTCGACAAGCTCCTCGCCGCGAGGAAGATCATGGTCAGCGGCGTGCCGAGCGAGCCCCTGTACGGACACATGGCGCTGGCCGGCCTGCCCAAAGGATTCCGTGCTGCCGCTTGAGGGGGTGCGCGTCGTAGAGTTCGCGCACATGGTGATGGGCCCGACCTGCGGCCTGGTGCTCGCGGACCTCGGCGCCGAAGTGATCAAGCTGGAACCCATGGAAGGCGACAACACGCGCCGCCTGATGGGCGCGGGGGCGGGCTTCTATGCGATGTTCAACCGCAACAAGAAGAGCCTTGCGGTAGACCTGAAGAAGCCCGAAGGGAAGGAAGTCGCGCTGCGGCTCATCGACAGCGCGGACGCGATGACGGAGAACTTCCGTCCCGGCGCGCTCGACAAGCTCGGTTTCGACTACCAGGCGCTCGCCAGGCGCAATCCGAAGCTCGTCTACTGCACGATGAAGGGTTTTCTCTCCGGGCCCTACGAGCACCGCCCGGCGCTCGACGAGGTGGTGCAGATGATGGGCGGGCTTGCCTACATGACGGGGTTGCCCGATCGCCCCTTGCGCGTCGGCTCCTCCGTCAACGACATCATGGGCGGCATGTTCGCCGCGATCGGCATCCTCGCCGCGCTGCGCGAGCGCGAAACGAGCGGCAAGGGCCAGCTGGTGCGCAGCGCGCTCTACGAGAACACCGCCTTCCTCGTCGCGCAGCACATGGCGCAGCTCGCCATCACCGGCGAGGAGCCCCCGCCGATGGCGGTGAAGAAACCCGCCTGGGGCGTCTATGACATTTTCCCGACCAAGGACGGCGATCGCCTGTTCGTCGGCGTGGTCACCGACACGCAGTGGGAGGTCTTCTGCCGCGAGTTCGGCGCGGCGGAGCTCTCGGCCGACGCGCGCTTGAAAACCAACGGCGATCGCGTGACAGCGCGCGAGTGGCTCCTCCCCAGACTGCAGGAGATCCTGCTTCGCCACACCAAGGCCGAGCTGTCGCAGAAGCTGGAAGCAATCGGCCTGCCCTTCGCGCCGATCGCGCGCCCGCGCGACCTGTTCGACGACCCGCACCTGAACGCCGGCGGCATGATTGAGACGCAGGACCCGCGCGGCATGCGCTTCAAGGTGCCGGGACTGCCGCTCGAGTTGGGCGGCAAGCGCCTGGGACTTCGCAATCAGCCGCCGCGATTGTCGCAGGACGCGCGCGAGCTGCTCGAGTCGCTGGGGTATGCGCCCGCGCGCATCGATGCGCTTATCGCCGGCAAGACGATCGCGGCGCCGCAGTAGCGCGCCGGGCTCACTTCAGCGCTTCGGCGCCCGCCTTTGCCACTTCGGCATCCTGGTGGCCGGCCACTCCCGAAACGCCGATCGCGCCGATGATCTTGCCATCCACGATGATCGGCAAGCCGCCGTCCGCCGCCACCATTCGGTGGAATTGCAGATAGCGCCAGCCCTCGGCGCCCTTCGCCAGCGCATCCTGCAGGACCTTGGTGTCGCGCCGGTAGCCGCACGCCGCCCACGCCTTGTCCTGCGCCACCATGGGCGCGGCGATCTGGGTGTTGTCCATCTTCTGCATCAGGACGAGATTGCAGCCTGAATCGAGTATGGCGATGGCGACCGGCCACTTGTTCTTCTTCGCCTCGGCTTCCCCTGCTGCGTAGGCCTTGCGAGCCTGATCGAGCGTGATGGGCGGCCCGTAGGGCTGCGCCAGAGTAACCGCAGGGGCCGCACAAAACAGCACGGCGGCGATGGCAATCAGCTTTTTCATTGTCCCTCCCATGTGGTGGTGAATGGATAACATTGCGCGACGGCGCAAATTCCCGCCAGCAAATCGTATCGGCCCGACTAGGTGCCCAGGGCGTCTATTCCCGCCTGGGCGATTTTCTCGTCCTCGTGCGATTGGACGCCCGACACGCCGACACCGCCGACGCAGGTCCCGTCCACCATGATCGGCACCCCGCCCTGCACCGGGAGGATGCCGGGCATCTTCATGAGTTCGCGCCGGGTCTGCACGCGTTCCTGCCAGCTCCCCGAGGGGCGCCGCGACATCGCCGCGGTGCGCCCTTTCTCCACCGCGATCGCCGCGTTGGCCGGTGTCGCGCCGTCCACGCGCGAGAAATGCAGCAGGTGCCCGCCGTCGTCGAGGATCGCCACCGCCACCACCCAGTTGTTGCGCTTCGCCGCGGCGATCGCCGCGGCGGAAATCTTCTCGCAGTCGGCCTGCGTCAACTCGGGCCGCGTCCTCATTCCAACGCCTCCCTGATCTGCTCGAGCGCGTTGGGATCCTCGATGGTGGTGAGATCCCCGGGATCGCGCTTCTCCGCGAGCGCCTGGATCGAGCGCCGCAGCACCTTGCCCGAGCGCGTCTTGGGCAGCAGTGTGACGAAGAACACGCGCCCGGGGCGCCCGATCGCGCCGAGCTGCTTGTCCACGGCCCGCATCACCTCGCCCTCCATCCTCATGCGCGCTTCGCTCGTGGCGATGCTCGCCGGGTCCTTCACCACCGCGAAGGCCATGGGCAGCTGGCCTTTGAGCTGATCCGCAACGCCCACGACTGCGCATTCGGCGATGCCCGGATGCATGTTCACCGCCTCCTCGATCTCGCGCGTGCCCAGGCGGTGGCCGGCCACGTTGATCACGTCGTCGGTGCGTCCGAGGATGAAGTAGTAGCCATCCTGGTCGCGGATGCCCCAGTCGAAAGTCGTGTAGACGAGCTTCGTCGCGAAGGTGGAGAAGTAGGTCTTCACGAAGCGCTCGTCGTCGCCCCAGATGGTGCTCATGCAGCCCGGCGGCAGGGGCGGCTCGATCACCACCACCGCCTTCTCGTCGGCGCCCGCTTCGCTGGCATCGGCCTCGCGCAGCAGCTTCAGGTCGTAGCCGTAGGCGGGGAACGACGGGCTGCCGAACTTGATCGGCGTCTCCTCGACACCTGGCACGGACGTCAGCACCGGCCAACCGGTCTCGGTCTGCCAATAGTGGTCGATCACGGGCTTGCCCAGGCCGTTGGCGATCCACGCGTGCGTGGGCTCGTCCAGCGGCTCGCCGGCGAGGAACAGGTGCTTGAGGGAGGACAGGTCGTACTTCTTCAGCCACGCGGGATCGCTCTTTTTCAGCACGCGGATCGCCGTGGGCGCCGAGAACATCACCTTGACCTTGTGGTCCTGCACGATCTTCCACCACACGCCCGGGTCGGGGCGCACCGGCACGCCTTCGTAGAGGACGCTGGTCATCCCCGCGATCAGCGGCCCGTAGATGATGTAGGAATGCCCGACGGCCCAGCCGATGTCGGAGGTGGTGAAGATGGTCTCGCCGGGACCGCCGCAGTAGATGTACTCCATCGAGGCGGCCATCGCCACCGCGTGCCCGCCGACGTCGCGTTGCACGCCCTTGGGCTTGCCCGTGGTGCCGGACGTATAGAGGATGTACGAGGGCTCGCTCGATTCGAGCCAGGTGCACGGGATCTGCGCACCCTCGTGCTTTGCGGCGAGTTCCTTCCAGTCCACGTCGCGCCCGGCGACCACCGGCATCGCCGGGTCGATGCCCCGCCGGTACACGAGCACGTGCCGCGGCGGCGATTTCGACAACCGGATCGACTCGTCCACCAGCGGCTTGTACAGGATCGGCTTGCCCATCCGGCTGCCGCCGTCCGCGGTGATCATCAGCGCGGGCCGCGCGTCGTCGATGCGCGCGGCGAGGCTCGCCGCGGCGAAACCGCCGAACACCACCGAGTGCACCGCGCCGATCCGGGCGCAGGCGAGAATCGCGAACACCGCCTCGGGCATGTTCGGCATGTAGATGATGACTCGATCGCCCCGGCCCACGCCCAGCTCGCGCATCATGACCGCGACGCGCTGTACCTCCGCGTGCAGCTGCCGGTAGGTGGTGTTCTGTTCGCGATCCATTTCGGTCGAGATCCACACCAGCGCCTTTTGCTCGCCGCGCTCGGCGAGATGGCGGTCGACCGCGTTGTGGCACAGATTGGTCTCGCCGCCCACGAACCATTTCGCGAACGGCGGGTGCGAATAATCCAGCACCTGGCCGAAGGGCTTGTGCCAGTGGATGCGCTTGGCCTCCCGCGACCAGAAGGCGTCGCGGTCCCGGATCGATTGCCGGTGCAGTTCCTTGTAGGTGGTCATGCGCTCATGTCCACGACCACGCGCCGCGACACCTTGGCGTTAATGAAGTCGTCGAACACGCCGGGCAGCTCGGAGAAAGGCACTGAGCGCGCCATGTCCTTCAGCATCGGCGGGCGCATGTCGGCGGCCAGGCGCCGCCACACTTCGCGCTCCAGCTCGGGCGAGGGCGCGTCGGTGGAATTGATGCCGAGCAGGCTCACGCCGCGAAGAATCAGGGGAAGCACGGTGGTGGCGAGATTGGGGCTCGCCGCCAGGCCGATCGACGCGACGACCCCGTTCACCTTCATCGTGCTCGACATCCAGGCGAGCACCTCGCCGCCCAAGTTGTCCACCGCGCCGGCCCAGGTCGCCTTGTCGAGCGGGCGGATCTTGCTCAAGTCCAGGCTCTGGCGCAGCAAAATCTCCTTCGCCCCGAGTTGCTTCAGCCAGCCGGACTCGGCTTCCTTGCCGGTCAGCGCGGTGACCTCGTAGCCGAGCTTCGCCAGCGCAGCGACCGCGATCGAGCCCACGCCCCCGGTGGCGCCGTCCACCACCACCGGACCGTTGGCGGGCTTCAGGCCGTTCAACTCCATCCTCGCGATGGCGAGTCCCGCCGTGTAGCCCGCGGTGCCGAAGGCCATCGCGTCCCACAGCGTCATGCCCTTGGGCAGCGTCACCGCCCAAGCAGCCGGGATGCGCGCGTACTCCGCGTAGCCGCCGTGGTGCTTGACGCCCAGCAGGTGACCCACCGCGAGTACCGCGTCGCCCTTGGCGAACCGCGGCACGCTCGAGGACACCACGGTGCCGGCGAGGTCGATGCCGCCGATGCACGAGGGGCGCAGCAGGATCCGGCCTTTGCCCGTCGCGGCCAGCGCGTCCTTGTAGTTGACGTCGGAGTACGCGACGCGCACTACGAGCTCTCCCGGGTCGAGATCCTCGAGCGTGCACTCGACGAACTCGGCGCGAATCTTCTTATCGGCTTCGGTCAGCCGGTAGGCCTTGAACTTCTCCACTCGCCCTCCTTCGCTCGCTTTGCAGGTATGCCGCCGACTGCATTTCGTGCAGCCGGCTCACGCTGCGCTGGAACTCCGCGCTGTGCTTGCCCTCGGTGAACAGCGCCTCGGGCGGCGCCTCGGCGCCGACCACCAGGTTCACCCGGTCATCGTAAAGCACATCCACCAGCCACGTGAAGCGCCGCGCGGCGTCCGCGTGCTTCGCCGACATGCGCGGCACCCCGGAGAGGATCACGGTGTGGAACCGTTTCGCCAGGTCGACGTAATCGGCGTAGGAGCGCGGCCCGCCGCACAGCACCGCGAAGTCGAACCATACCAACCCCCCCGCGCGCTTGCGGTAGGCGATGCGCCGGCCCTCCACGTCCAGCGCCTGCGCCTCCTCCTCGACGTCTTTCAGTTCGCCGAAAAAACGCTCCAGCGCAACCTCCGCCCCCGGGCCGACGTGATAGACCCGCCGCCGCTCCATCTTCAGGCGCCGGTAGTCGGTGCCGTTGTCCACTTCGACTACGTCCAGCCGGTCCTTCAGCCGCTCGATCGCCGGCAGGAAGCGTTCGCGCTGCAGGCCGTTCGGGTAGAGCCGGTCGGGGTGGTAGTTGCTGGTCATCACGAACTGCACGCCGCGGGTCATCGCCTGCTCCAGGAAGCGGCCCAGGATCATGGCATCGGCGATGTCGGAGACGTGGAACTCGTCGAAGCACACGAGGCGCCAGCGCCGCGCGGTGCGCTCGGCGGCGGCGGCGATCGGATCCTCGGTGCCCTTCAGGCTTTGCAGCTCGCGATGGATCTCGCGCATGAAGTGGTGGAAATGCACGCGGCGCTTCCTCACCAGCGGCACGCACAGGTAGAACGCGTCCATCAGGAAACTCTTGCCGCGTCCCACCGCGCCCCACAGGTACACGCCCCGCGGCAGCGGCGGCTTGACCAGCAGGCGCTTCAAGGCCGTGCTGCGGCGCGCCTTGTAGGCGGTCCATTCCTCGTACAGGCGCTGCAGCCGCTCGACGGCGCGCCGCTGGGAGGGGTCGGAAACGAAGCCGCGGCCGCGCAACTGCCTTTCGTAGAGCGCGACGACGTCGGTGCTCAAGCGTTCATGGCTTGGTCACGATCAGAGCCCCTCCCCACCTGGTAGGCCGAGGGTACCAAAGTTCGCTGCGCACTTCACCGCTCGGTGCTCACCACGAGGATGCCCAGCGCCACTGCCGCCGCGCCGAGCAGCTGCAGCAGGCCGAGCGGCTCGCCGAGCAACGCCCAGCCGGCGAGCACGCCGAAGACGGGCATCAGGAACATGAACACGTTGACCCGGCTCGCGACGTAGGTGCGCATCAGCCACACCACCAGCACGAAGCCCACCCCGCCCGCGAGCACGCCCAGATAAGCGAGGCTCGCGAGCGCGACGGGCGTCGGCTGCCACGCCGACGCGGGCTCGAGCGCGAGCGAGGCGAGCCCGAGGATCGGGAGCGCGACCACCGCGTTCCAGAAGATGACCGACGGGGCGTTCACGTTGCCCGGCATCGATCGGTTGAGGATCACGCTGCCCGTCCAGCCGAGCGCCGCGACGAGACAGAGCAGGTCGCCGGCGATCGCGCCGCCCTCGAGCCCGCGCTCGGCCAGCACCAGCGCGACCCCCGCGAAGGCGATCGCGGTCCCAAGCCAGCCGCGCGCGCTCGCGCGCTCGCCCCGCACGAACAACGGCAACAGGATCAGGGTGAAGAACGGCTGCATGTTGAACAGGATCGCCGCGCGCCCGGCGCCCGTCATCGTGAGGCCGGTGAACAGCAGGACCTGCGAGGCGATGAAAAACACGCTGTGGCCCGCGATGTACGCGACGGACCGGCCGCGATAGGCGAGCGGCAGGCGCGCGCGCCAAACATACACGCCGAGCGTCCCGGCCGTCAGCAGCATGCGCAGCGCGAGCAAGCCGAACAGGGGGAGGCTGACCAGCGCGACTTTGCCCGCGCTGTAGGAGCCGCCGAGGATCGCCATCGCGAGCACCGCGAGAGCGATCGCGCGCGCATCCAGGCGACCCGCGCTCGGCGACACTAACGCCTACCTGATCCCTGCCTGGCGAACAACTTGGCGGCCACGTGCGCGATCTGCTCGTAGAGCTGTACGACGTTCAAGCCGGTGCGCCCGCGGGCGCGCTCGGCACTTTGGCCTGGTCGCGCGCGAGATCCTCGCGCGTCGTGATGCGGCGGAACCAGAGCGTCACCGCACTGGAGGTGAGCACGATGAACAGCGAGTACAGCACCGGGATCAGCAGCACGTGCTGCTGCATCTCGCCCTCGAAGGTGAGCACCACGATCAGCACGCCCAGGGGGCCGTTCTGG
>DASTTC010000335.1:0-2987 GCA_035760345.1 Burkholderiales bacterium
AGGTGATCGGCCCCGCGTTTGCGCGCGCCGAGGTGTCCGACGTGATCGAACGTTTGATCGAGACCTACCTCGAGCATCGCGATGGCGACGCCGAGCGCTTCGTCGATGTCGTGCACCGCATCGGCATCGAGCCCTTCAAGAGGAACGTTTATGGCGACCCTGATCAAAGACGGCAAGATCGTCGACGAAGTCTCGCCGCCGCCTGACATGGCGGTGCTGGAGGCGGCCGACGATCCGGCGACGCTCGCCCATGCGCTCGGCGAACTGCAGGCCATCGCCGTGCGCTTTCCCGCATTCGGCGACGGCCGCGGCTACTCGATCGCCCGGCTGCTGCGCGAGCGCTACGGCTATCGCGGCGAGCTGCGTGCGATCGGCGTGGTGGCGCGCGACCACCTGTACTTCATGGCGCAGTGCGGCTTCGACGCCTTCGAGCTGCGCGCCGGCGAGGATGCGAAGGAAGCGCTGGGAGCGTTCAATGACTTCAGCGAGGCCTACCAGTCCTCGGTGGCGCGGCCGCAGCCGCTGTTTCGCCGGCGGAGGGCCGCGTGAGCCGCGAGGCCGCGGCGCTCGCGGTGCTCGCGCAGGCGGCCTGGGAGTTCGGGCCGGCGGCGCTCGCGTCCAGCCTGTCGCTCGAGGACATGGTGCTCGCCGACCTGATCGCGCGCGAGGAGTTGCCGATCGGCATCTTCGTGCTCGACACCGGCCGGCTGCACGGCGACACGCTCGAGCTGGCAGGCAAGCTCGAGGACCGCTACGGGTTCGAGGTCGCGGTGTATCGGCCGCTGGCGCACGCGATCGAGCACTACGTCGCGCGCTTCGGGCGCGACGCCTTCTACGAGAGCACCGGGCTGCGCCAGCAGTGCTGCGAGATCCGCAAGCTTGAGCCGCTGCGGCGCGCGCTCGCCGGCAAGGGCAGCTGGATCACGGGACTGCGCCGCGGGCAGTCGGCCGGGCGCGGCGCCGTCGCGGTGCAGGAGTTCGACGCGCTGCACGGGCTGGCGAAGTTCAATCCGCTCGCCGACTGGAGCGAGCAGGAAGTGTGGTCGTACCTTAGCGCCCACGACGTGCCCTACAACCGCCTCTACGACCAGGGCTACCGCTCGATCGGCTGCGCGCCCTGCACGCGACCCGTGACCGCCGGCGAGGATCCCCGCGCAGGCCGCTGGTGGTGGGAGGCGCAAGGCAGGAAGGAGTGCGGCCTGCATGTCGCGCCCGTACGCATCGCCGCGGCGTCCAGGAGGCCGGCATGAGCCCGGACCGCAGCCATCTCGACTGGCTCGAATCCGAGGCGATCTTCATCCTGCGCGAGGTCGCGGGGGAGTGCGCGAAGCCGGTTCTGCTGTTCTCCGGCGGCAAGGATTCGCTGGTGCTGCTGCGGCTCGCGGAGAAGGCCTTCCGTCCCGGGCGCTTGCCGTTTCCGCTGCTGCACATCGACACCGGGCACAACTTCCCCGAGGTGATCGCGTTCCGCGACCGGCGCGCGGCCGAGCTCGGCGGCACCCTGCTGGTGCGCACGGTCGAGGATTCGATCGCCCGCGGCACGGTGCGCCTGCGCGCCGGGGAAAGCCGCAATGCCGCGCAGTCGGTGACCCTGCTCGAGGCGATCGAGGAGTTCGGCTTCGACGCCGCGCTCGGGGGCGCGCGCCGCGACGAGGAGAAGGCGCGCGCCAAGGAGCGCGTGTTCTCCTTCCGCGACCGCTTCGGCCAGTGGGATCCGCGCAACCAGCGCCCCGAACTGTGGGAGCTCTACAACCCGCTGGTGCATGCCGGCGAGCACGTGCGCGTCTTTCCGATCTCCAACTGGACCGAGCTCGACGTGTGGCAGTACATCGCCCGCGAGCGGCTGGCGCTGCCCTCGATCTACTACGCGCACCGCCGCGCCGTAGTACGCAGGAACGGCCTGCTCGTTCCGGTCACCGATCTGACGCCCCCGCGCGCCGGCGAAGCGATCGAGGAGATCCCGGTGCGCTTTCGCACGGTCGGCGACGTGAGCTGCACCTGCCCGGTGGCCTCCGAGGCGGACACGCCCGAGGCCGTGGTCGCCGAGACGGCTGCGGCGCGCCTCACGGAGCGTGGCGCCACGCGCATGGACGACCGGACGTCGGAAGCGTCGATGGAGCGGCGCAAGCGCGAGGGATACTTCTGATGCTGCGCTTGTCCACCGCCGGCAGCGTGGACGACGGCAAGAGCACGCTGATCGGACGCCTGCTGCACGATACGCGGCAGATCCTCGAGGACCAGTATGCGGCGCTCGCGCTGGCCTCGAAGCGGCGCGGTTTCGAGGGCGCCGACCTGTCGCTGCTCACCGACGGGCTCGAGGCGGAGCGCGAGCAGGGCATCACCATCGACGTCGCCTACCGCTATTTCGCCACGGCGCGGCGCAAGTTCATCGTCGCCGACACCCCCGGCCATGCGCAGTACACGCGCAACATGGCCACCGGCGCGAGCACCGCGGACGCAGCGCTGATCCTCGCCGACGTCACCAAGGGCCTGCTGCCGCAGGGTAAGCGCCACCTGTACCTCGCGCACCTGCTCGGCATCCGCGACATCGTGGTGGCGGTGAACAAGATGGACCTCGCGGACTACGCGAGCGCAGACTTCGACAAGGTACGTGCCGCCTTCGACGCATTCGCCGCGCCAATGCGCGTTCCCAACCTGCGCTTCGTGCCGGTCTGTGCGCTCCTGGGCGACATGGTGGTGGAGCGCGGCGCTCGCATGCCCTGGTACCGGGGCCCGACGCTGCTCGAGCTGCTGGAGACCATCGTCCCGGTTCGGCCCGCCGCGATGCGGCCGCTGCGCTTTCCCGTGCAGCTCGTGCGACGCGCGGGCGGCCGGCGCTGGTACCTCGGGCGCGTCGCGTCCGGCGCGGCGCGCGCCGGCGAGGCCGTGGCAGTCCTGCCCGGCGGCGGGGAGACCCGCATCGCCGCGATCCACGCGCATGGAGAGGCGCGCGACGTTGCCGTCGCCGGCGAATCGGTCGCCCTGGC
>DASTTC010000336.1:0-6865 GCA_035760345.1 Burkholderiales bacterium
GCACGGAGTCTGTTCTCGTTTCGAAAATGATACCATCTGCGCGCTCCCATTTCGCCGCGCCACGCCGCATTTTCCGATGCCTTCGCGTCCCAGCAAGCGCCTGCAGACGTTCCGCAATCCGTCGCCTGGACGCGACTACCGTATCCACATGTCGCTGCCGGAGTTCACCTGCCTGTGCCCGCTCACGGGCCAGCCCGATTTCGCCGTGCTCGAGCTGGAGTATGTGCCGGACCGCCTGTGCCTCGAGCTGAAGTCCCTCAAGCTCTACGTCTGGTCGTTTCGCGAAGAGGGTGCGTTCCACGAGGCCGTGACCAACCGGATCCTGGACGACCTGGTGCGCGCGGTGCGGCCGCGCCACATGCGCCTGACCGCGCGCTTTAATGTGCGCGGTGGCATTGCCACCAGCGTGGTCGCCGAGCACCGCAAGCGCGGCTGGAAAGCCGCCACTTGAATCCGCGCCTCGCGCGACTTCAGCCCTACCCGTTCGAGAAGCTGCGCGCCCTGCTCGCTGGCGTCACGCCCAATGCCGCGTTGCGCCCGATCAACCTGTCGATCGGCGAGCCCAAGCACCCGACGCCCAACCTCGTGAAGGACGCGCTTGCGGGCTCGCTGGAAGGGCTTGCCGCCTACCCTGCCACGGCTGGCACCCCTGCGCTGCGAGAGGCGATCGCAGCTTGGCTGTCACGCCGCTACGGCATCCCTGCACCCGATCCCGCGACCCAGGTCTTGCCGGTGAATGGCTCCCGCGAAGCGCTGTTCGCGTTCGCGCAGACGGTGATCGATCCGGCAGACGGCGCCGCTCGCGTCGTCTGCCCGAATCCGTTCTACCAGATCTACGAAGGGGCGGCGCTGCTGGCCGGCGCGACGCCCGTGTACCTCAACGCCGGCATGGCTTTCGAGGAGATCGACTGGCGCGGCGTGCAGCTGGCTTACGTATGCTCGCCCGCCAATCCGACCGGGCGTGTGCTGCGGCTCGGGGACTGGGAGCAGCTGTTCGGCCTGGCGGACCGGCACGGTTTCGTGATCGCCTCCGACGAATGCTATTCGGAGCTGTACTACGACGAAGCGAACCCGCCCCTCGGCGGCTTGCAGGCCGCGCGGCAGCTCGGCCGCAGCGGCTTTTCGCGCGTGGTGTCGTTCTCCAGCCTGTCCAAGCGCTCCAACGCGCCGGGCATGCGCTCGGGATTCGTCGCCGGAGATGCGGCCCTCCTGCAGGGTTTCCTCCTGTACCGCACTTATCACGGCTCGGCGATGAGCCTGCCGGTGCAGCAGGCGTCCATCGCCGCCTGGGGCGACGAGGACCACGTGCGCGCCAACCGGCAGCTGTACGCGGAGAAGTACCGCGCCGTTCTGCCGCTGATCCGCGCCCCGCTGAGTACCGCGATGCCCGACGGCGGGTTCTACCTGTGGCTGCGCACGCCGATGGACGACGCGCAGTTCGCGCGCGAACTGCAGCGCCAATATAATGTGCTGGTGCTGCCGGGAAGCTATCTCGCGCGCGATGCGCACGGCGCCAATCCGGGACGCAACCACGTGCGCATTGCACTGGTGGCGCCTCTCGCGGAATGCGTCGAAGCCGCGCAGCGTATTGACCAGCTGGCACGCGGCCTATAGGGGATCCATGGAAAAGCAGCAACGCATCATCGACCAAGCCTGGGAGAACCGCACCAGCGTCGGTCCGGGCTCGGCGCCGCGGGAACTGCGCGACGCGATCGAGTTCGCGCTGGCCGGCCTGGACGCCGGGACGCTGCGCGTCGCCGAGAAGCGCGGCGGCGAATGGATCACCCACCAGTGGCTGAAGAAGGCGGTGCTGCTGTCCTTCCGCGTGGAGGACAACCGCGTGATGCCCGGCGCCTCCACCAACTACTTCGACAAGGTGCCGGGCAAGTTCGCCGGCTACGACGCGGCAGCCTTCGCGCGCGGCGGCTTCCGCGTGGTGCCGCCGGCAATGGCGCGGCGCGGCGCCTTCCTGGCGAAGAACGTGGTGCTGATGCCCTCGTACGTGAACGTCGGCGCCTATATCGATGAAGGCACCATGGTGGATACCTGGGCCACCGTCGGGTCCTGCGCGCAGATCGGCAAGAACGTACACCTGTCCGGCGGGGTGGGCATCGGCGGTGTGCTCGAGCCGGTGCAGGCCAACCCGGTGATCATCGAGGACAACTGCTTCATCGGTGCGCGCTCCGAGGTGGTCGAGGGAGTGATCGTCGAGGAGAACAGCGTGCTGTCGATGGGGGTGTTCCTCGGCCAGAGTACCAAGATCTTCGACCGCGAGTCGGGCCAGGTGCACTATGGCCGGGTACCCGCCGGTTCGGTGGTGGTCGCCGGCACCATGCCTTCGGGCGACCGCAGTTGCGCCCTGTATTGCGCGGTCATCGTCAAGCGGGTGGACGCCAAGACCCGCGCCAAAACCAGCCTGAACGAATTGCTGCGCGGGGATTAAACTAGCGGGATCGCGCTACCCGGGAGGTAAGCCATGTCGGCGATGAAACGCCTGTTCCAACTGATGTCCGACAAGAAGGCGTCGGACATTTTCCTGTCCATCGGAGCGCCGATCAACATCAAGATCAACGGCGTGGCGATGCCGGTGAACCAGACCATCCTCACCGCGAGCGCCGTGCAAACGCTGCTCTACGAAGTGCTGAACGAGCACCAGGTGCGCGAGTTCGAGGAGGAACTGGAGCTCAATACGGCCTACACGATGGAAGGCGTCGGCACCTTTCGCATCAGCGCCTTCCGCCAGAAGGGCACGCCGGCCGTCGTGGTGCGCTACATCCCCGGGTCGGTCCCGCCGCTCGATTCCCTCGGCCTGCCGCCGGTGCTGAAGGAAGTCGTGATGCAAAAGCGCGGCTTGATCCTGATGGTCGGCGCGACCGGCTCAGGCAAGTCCACTTCACTCGCGGCGATGATCGACTACCGCAATGCCGAGCGGTCCGGCCACATCCTGACGCTCGAGGACCCGGTCGAGTTCATCTTCAAGAACCGCAAATCGGTGGTCAACCAGCGCGAGGTCGGTACCGACACCAAGGCGTTCCAGACTGCGCTGAAGAATGCCCTGCGCCAGGCACCGGACGTGATCCTGATCGGCGAGATCCGCGACCGCGAGACCATGTCGATGGCCCTGCAGTATGCGCAGTCGGGTCACCTGTGCATGGCCACGCTGCACGCCAACAACAGCTACCACGCCATGAACCGCATCATCAGCTTCTACCCACTGGAGAACCGGCCGACCTTATTGCTCGACCTGTCGGCATCGCTGCAGTCGGTGATCTCCCAGCGCCTGGTGCGTACCAAATCAGGCCCGCGCAAGCCCGCCTGCGAGGTGCTGCTCAACACGCGGCACATTTCGGAATTGATCGAAAAGGGCGCGATCAACGAAATGAAGGAGGCGATGGAGAAGAGCATGGCGCCGGGCTCGCAGACCTTCGAGCAAGCGCTGTTCAAGCTGTTCGTGGCGGGCGACATCACCCAGGACGAGGCGATGCTGAACGCCGATTCCGCCACCAACATGCTCTGGCTCATCAACCAGGCCACCGCCGGGCAGATTACTTCGGGCCAGGTCTCCATGCCCCAGGTGCCGATCGAACCGAAGGCAGGCGACAAGAAGGAAGGCCAGCTGGCAGGTGGCGGCGCCGGCAATTTCGACGGCATCAAGATCGACATGACCTCCTGAGGTGAAGCCGGTCCTCGAGCTTGCCCGGGCACTGATCGCCCGCAGGTCCGTAACCCCCGAAGACGGTGGCTGCCAGGCGCTCCTGGCGGAGCGCCTGGCAGCGTCAGGATTCCGCTGTGAAGACGCAACGGTCAATGGCGTGTCCAATCTCTGGGCACGGCGCGGCGAAGCGCACCCGCTGCTGTGCTTTGCAGGCCATACCGACGTCGTGCCGCCGGGGCCGCTCGAACAGTGGCATTCGGACCCGTTCACACCCACGGAGCGCGACGGCAAGCTCTACGGCCGCGGCGCCGCGGACATGAAATCGTCGGTTGCCGCGTTCGTGGTCGCCGTCGAGGCGTTCGCCGCCGAACGGCCGCGGCATGGCGGCTCGATCGCGCTGCTGCTCACCTCGGACGAAGAGGGCCCGTCGGTCGACGGGACCGTGCGCGTGGTGGAGCGCCTCAAGGCGCGCGGCGAGACTATCGATTTCTGCCTCATCGGCGAGCCCTCCTCCGCCAGCGTACTGGGCGACACGGTGCGCACGGGCCGGCGCGGCTCGCTCTCGGCCAAGGTCACGGTACGCGGCGTGCAGGGTCACGTCGCCTATCCGGAGCAGGTGAAGAACCCGATCCACCTCCTGGCTCCCGCGCTCGCCGAGCTTGCCGCCCTCGAATGGGATCGCGGCAACGACGCCTTCCCGCCCACCAGTTTCCAGGTCTCCAATCTCAACGCGGGCACCGGCGCGGAGAACGTGGTGCCGGGCGCCGCGGTGATGCTGTGCAACCTGCGCTTCTCGACGGCGAGCACGGAGGCGTCTCTGCGCACGCGTTTTGAGGACGTGCTGCGCCGGCATGGCCTGGATTTCACCGTTCAATGGACGCTCGGCGGCAAGCCGTTCCTGAGCCGGCCCGGCCGGCTGATCGAGGCGCTGCAACGCAGCGTGCAGGCGCACGCCGGACGCGGGCCGCAACGGTCCACCGGCGGCGGCACCTCGGACGGCCGCTTCATCATCGACATCTGCCCCGAGATCGTCGAGTTCGGGCCGGTGAATGCCAGCGTCCACAAGCTGAACGAACACATCGAGCTCGCCTCGCTCGAACTGCTGCCGCGCATCTACCTCGATACGCTGCGCGCGCTCCTGCCTTGACCCTGGGGGAGCTGCTGCGCGACACCGCGCGGCGCCTGCGTGCCGCGCGCCTGAATTACGGCCACGGCACCCCCAATGCGCGGGACGAAGCTGCGTTCCTCGTGGTTCGAGGCCTGGGCCTGCCATTCGATGCCGCATCGTGCATGCCGGTAAGCGCCGCGGGACGCCGGCGCGTCGCAAGGCTGCTCGGCCGACGCGTTCGCGAGCGGCTGCCGGTGGCCTACCTGCTGCGCGAAGCCTGGCTCGACGGCGAAGCGTTCTACGTCGACCGGCGGGTCATCATCCCCCGATCGCATATTGCCGAGCTTCTGGGCGATCGTCTGCAGCCCTGGCTCACGCGGCCGGTGCGGCGTGCGCTGGACCTGTGCACGGGATCCGGATGCCTCGCCGTGCTCGCGGCCAAGGCCTTCCCTGGCGCCCGCGTAGACGCCGCGGATCTGTCGCGCGCCGCACTGGCCGTAGCACGGCGAAATCTTACGCGGCACGCCCTACGGGGCAGGATCCGGCTCGTGCGCTCCGACCTGTTTGATGGGCTGCGCGGTCGACGCTACGAGTTGATCGTCAGCAACCCGCCCTACGTAACCTCGAGTTCGATGCGCGCGTTGCCGCCGGAGTATCAACACGAGCCGCGCATGGCACTTGCGGGCGGCAGCGACGGGTTGGCGCTGGTGCGCAGGATTCTCGGGCATGCCGCGCGCCACCTTGAACCGGGCGGGCTGCTGGTCTGCGAGGTGGGCGCCGGGCGCAAAGCGCTGGAGCGCGCCTATCCGCGGGTGCCCTTTACGTGGCCAGAGACGTCTGCACAAGCGCAGGAAGTGTTCCTGCTACCGCGGGAAGACCTGCCGCAGCGAGACAAGCTGGGGTGACCGATGGGATTCGAACCCACAACAACTGGAATCACAATCCAGGACTCTACCATTGAGCTACGGTCACCGTTGTTGCCGCTGCCGATCTGGCCTGCCCGGCGGGAGTCGAACCCACAACCCCCAGCTTAGAAGGCTGGTGCTCTATCCGGTTGAGCTACGGGCAGCCGCCGGGCAAACCTGGTCGGGGTGGAGAGATTTGAACTCCCGACATCTTGCTCCCAAAGCAAGCGCGCTACCAGGCTGCGCTACACCCCGGAAAGGGCGCCATGATACTCTTTTTTCGGCTTGCTGCAGGGGGGCTTTTCTGCTAAAAAAGGCGCCTTCATTTTTCCGGCCCACCGATCCATGCCAGTCGAACTGACACGCAAGAGCGTCACGCCCTATGCGCCGAAGAAGGGCGAGGAGTACATGAACGCGCGTATGCGCACTCATTTCCGCAAGATGCTGGAGCAGCTGAAGGGCGAACTCTCCGAGGAGATCGATCGCACCGTGCACACCATGCAGGACGAGGCCACCGTATTCGCCGACCCCAATGACCGGGCCAGCCAGGAATCCGACATGGCGCTCGAGCTGCGCAATCGCGACCGCGAAAGAAAGCTCATCAAGAAGATCGACGAAACCATCGGCCGCATCGATGCCAATGAGTACGGCTACTGCGACAGCTGCGGCATCGAGATCGGCCTCAAGCGCCTGGAAGCGCGTCCCACCGCCACGCTTTGCATCGACTGCAAGACTTTGGACGAACTGCGCGAAAAGCAGGTCGCGAAGTAAGCCCGGAACTCGCCAATGCAAAGGGGCGCCAAGGCGCCCCTTTTCTTTTCGGTCGGGGGCTCTGTTCTAGGCCTGCTTCGCCGCCTCCGTCGCGCCGATCGCCTTCATCGACAGCCGCACGCGGCCCTTGTCGTCCGCCTCGAGCACCTTTACTTTCACGATCTGCCCTTCCTTGAGGTGGTCGGAAACGGCGTTCACGCGCTCATTGCTGATTTGCGAGATGTGCAGTAGCCCGTCGCGACCCGGCATCAGCTGCACGATGGCGCCGAAATCCAGCAGGCGCAGCACCGGACCCTCGTAGATCTTGCCCACCTCGACGTCGGCGGTGAGCTCCTGGATGCGCTTTCTCGCCGCCTCGCCGCCTTCGGCCACCACGCAGGCGATGGAGATGGTGCCATCATCCTCGATCTCGATGGTGGTGCCGGT
>DASTTC010000337.1:0-3131 GCA_035760345.1 Burkholderiales bacterium
AAGAACGGCACCTTGGCCTCGCCCGCGATGGCGCGCGCCAGCAGCGTCTTGCCGGTGCCGGGATTGCCGACCATCAGCACGCCGCGCGGGATGCGCCCGCCCAGCTTCTGGAACTTGGACGGATCGCGCAGGAAGTCCACCAGCTCCGCGACTTCTTCCTTCGCTTCCTCGCAGCCCGCGACGTCGGCGAAGGTCACCGTGTTGGTGGACTCGTCAAGCATCTTGGCCTTGGACTTGCCGAAGCTGAAGGCGCCGCCGCGCCCGCCGCCCTGCATCTGGCGCATGAAGAAGATCCACACGCCGATCAGGAGCAGCATCGGGAACCACGACACGAAGATGTTCATCAGGAGCGAGGGCTCCTCCTCGGGCTTGGCCTCGATCTTCACGCCGTATTTGAGCAGGTCGGACACCAGCCAGATGTCGCCCGGCGAGTAGCTGGTGACGCGCTTGCCGTCCTGGGTGGTGGCCTTGAGTTGGCGCCCCTCGATGGTCACCTTGGAGATGCTCCCGGACTTCACTTCTTCCAGGAACTCGGAGTACTCCATCGGCGCCTGTACCGCCTGGCGGGTATTGAACTGGTTGAACACCGTCATCAGCACCATGCCGATCACCAGCCAGATGACGAGGTTTTTAAGCATGTTGTTCAAGGACTTGCTCCTTCATGGGGCAGCGCCGTAAGGGGTTGAGTTTACGCCCAATCCGGTACATTGCGGCGCAAGGGCCCGGGTTCAATGGGGTTTGAGTCCGCGGGCGAGGAAATAGTTTTCGCGCGACTCGCCGCGGGAGGCGGCCGGCTTTCTCACGCCAACCGTTTGAAACGACGACCTAAGCGCCTGCAGCACTCCGTCGAAGGCACTGCCGTGGAACACCTTGACCAGGAAAGCGCCGTCCGGCTTCAACACCTTTTGACACAGTGCTATCGCGGCCATCGAGATCTCCGCGGCACGCGCCTGGTCCACCAGCGGCACCCCCGTGATGTTGGGCATCATGTCCGAGAGCACCACGTCCGCCTTGCCGCCCAGGGCACCCTCCAGGTCTGCGTCGCGGAAGTCCCCCTTGAACAGGGTCACCCCGGGAATGGGCGCCACTTCAAGCAGATCGACGGCGACGACGACGCCCCCTGGCTTCACCTTCTCAGCGACCACCTGCGACCAGCCCCCGGGCGCGGCGCCCAGGTCCAGGACCCGCATGCCCGACTTGATCAGCTTGTCCTTGGCGATGAACTCCAGCAGCTTGTAGGCCGCGCGCGAGCGGTAGCCGGCTTGCTTCGCCTGGCGTACATAGGGATCCGTGACGTGGCGGCGCAGCCAGGCTTTGTTGGATTTGGCCATCGGCGTTGATCTTATACTCGCGGCATGACCCCACTGGATGCGATTCAGCGCAAGCAGCTCAAGGCCCGCGCACACTCGCTGCACCCGATCCTGCAGCTGGGCGACAAGGGCCTCACCGACGCCGTCGTCGCCGAGATCGGCCGTGCCCTCGGCGCCCACGAGTTGATCAAGATCCGCGCCGCTTCGCTCAATCGCGATGAGCGCGAAGTGGCGTTAGCGGGCATCTGCGAGCGCACCGACGCCCAACCGATCCAGCATATCGGCAAGATCCTCGTGCTCTATCGCCAGAAGCCCCGGCCGGAGGCGTCGAAGGGGCCCAGGCCTCGCCGCGCTCGCCAGGCCGCGTCGGGCTGGGACGAGCGCAAGGACGCGCGCAAGAAACCGGCGCGCCGCAGGAAGTCCGCGGGCGCGCAGCGCCCGCAGCGCCGCCGCCCGCGCGCATGAAGCGCTTCGACCTCGCTTCGCTCGAAACCCCCGCGCTGCTGCTGGATCGCACACGGCTCGACGCGAACTGGAAGCGGTTGTCGGCGCGCATCGCGGCACTCGGGCCGGGCCTGCGCCTGCACGTGAAGACCGCAAAAAGCCTGGACGTGGTGCGCAGGCTGCACGCCGGCCAGCCCGCGCCGATCTGCGTGTCCACGCTGAAGGAAGCCGAGATCTTCGGCCGCCACGGCTACCGCGACATCTTCTACACCGTTGCGCTCGCACCGAACAAACTCGCGCGTGCGGCGGCGCTCGCCGCGTCCGGGATCCGGCTGAAGGTCGTGGTGGACAACGCGGACCTGGCACGATCCGTCGCCGGCGCACCGATCGACGTGCTGATCGAGATCGACTCGGACGGCCATCGCGCCGGCCTCAAGCCCGACGACCCGCGCCTGATCGAAGTCGCGCGGGCGCTCGCCGGCGGCAGCGCCACCCTCGCAGGTGTCATGACGCACGCCGGCGCGTCCTACGACTGCAAGAGCGTGGACGGCATCCGCGCCATGGCGGAGCAGGAACGCGCTGCCGCGGTGCATGCGGCGGCGCGCCTGCAGGAGGCGGGCTTTCCCGCGCCCTTGGTCAGCGTCGGCTCGACGCCCACCGCGACCTTTGCGCAGGATCTGAGCGGCGTGACGGAAGTGCGCGCCGGGGTGTTCGTGTTCTTCGACCTGGTGATGGCCGGCATCGACGTTTGCAGCACGCACGACATCGCCATTTCAGTGCTCGCCACGGTCATCGGCCACCAGGAAGACAAGGGCTGGGCGCTCACCGACGCGGGCTGGATGGCGCTGTCGCGCGACCGGGGAACCGCGAAGCAGCGCGTGGACCAGGGCTACGGGCTGGTGTGCGACGCGTCGGGCAAGCCCCTGCCGGATCTCATCGTCGTGGACGCGAACCAGGAGCACGGCATCGTGGCGCACCGCAGCGGCGACCCGGCCAGGCTGCCCGAGCTGCCGGTGGGGACGCTGTTGCGCATCCTGCCCAACCACGCCTGCGCCACCGCCGCCCAGCACGAGCGCTACCAGGTGCTCGACGGCACGGGCCGGATCGCAGCCGCGTGGGAACGCTTCTCGGGCTGGTAGGCGCTACTCGTAGCGCACGTCGAGGATCTCGTACTTCTTCACCCCGCCCGGGGTGTGCACGTCGACCTCGTCGCCGGCTTCCTTGCCGATCAGCGCCCGCGCGATCGGCGAGCTGATCGAGATGCGGTGCGCCTTGATGTCGGCCTCGTCCTCGCCGACGATCTGGTAGGTCACGGCGTCGCCGCCGATTTCCTGCAGGTCCACGGTGGCGCCGAACACGCAGCGCCCGTCGGCGTCC
>DASTTC010000338.1:0-12184 GCA_035760345.1 Burkholderiales bacterium
CCCAGCCGAGCTGCGCGCCCGGCAGGTCGGCGAACCGGACCTCGATTCCGGCGAGGCGGTCGGCCTGGTCTTGCGTGAGTCCCGTGGCGGTCCAAAGCCGCAGCGCTTCGGCCAGGATTGGAGTCACGGATTCCGGCGGCGCGCGGGCCTGCGAGTCTTCGAAAGTCTCCGGAATCAGCACGCTTTCAACGCCGCAAAGCCCCCCTTCATCCCCTTGGGGAGAATCGGAAAGGCTTAACTCGTTGTCTGCTAAGGATTCGTCCGCAATCACTGCGGCCGAGGGCTGGTCGTTCGCCGGAGGTCCGCGCGGCAGATGGGTTCCAGGGATGATTCCGGAATTCGCGTCCTGCTCGTCGCCGGCGACGGCGCTTGAATCCTCGCCGGCGGGCTGATTCTGGGGAGTCGAAGTAGCGATCGCGGCGGCCGCGATCAGGCCTGCCTGGAGGTCCTCGCTTTCGCTGGTTTCCTGGGCGGCTGCCGGCAGCGCTTCGGCCTCCTCGGCCAACTGCTCGCCGGGGTCCGTCTGCCAGCCTTCCGGCCAAGCCACGCTGGGTGCGATTTGCTCTTGTGCACTGCCGAAACCGTTGCCGTCGGCAGCGGAGATTTCGGCGCTGGTCGCGGCGTCGATTTCCTGAACGATGACGGCGAATTCCGCGCCTTCGGCACGCGCTTCGTCGTCAAGCAGCGAGCGGTAGACCTCGCCGAGAATGGAGTCCGCGGACAGCAGGACTCTCGGCTCGAGCGGCTCCAGCAGGAACTTGCCGTGCGGCGAAAGGCGCGCGTCTGCCGCGCCGGCATGCCGCGGCTTTAGCTGTGCGTATTCCTTCAACCTCGGCAGCAAACGCTCTTCCCCCCAGAACTCCGGCCTGCTGCTGGCCCTCAGCCCACGTCGCTTCGTTCTTTTTAGCCCCAGCGCTGCAACCGCAAAACAAGTGCAAATATCACGGCGCCGCCAAGTTGCGTTCACTTCTAACCGTGCGCCACCGGCGTGTCAATTCATTCCGGTCGCGAAATCCAGCGTCCCGACCTCCGGACATTGGTCATCCTCTGTCTCAAAAGCCGGCATTCGTCCTTGAAAGAAAAAGGATTTCCGCAAGATCTGCGTCGCGGCGGCCTTGCACTTCCTTGCATTTTCCGACCTCCACCCTTGCACCTCGAAACCATTTGCGCCGCGCGCCTGCGTGCAACGCGAACTCGCGATCATCAGGGCGCCGCGGTTCCGATACACTGCCATTCAATCCCATCCATGTTGCAACCTTGCTAAAGCATCGCCTGATCCTCGCGGGCTGCCTCGCATCGATGCTCCCGGCAGCCGCGCTGGCGCAGGAGTTCGATTGCGTCATCGAGGCGCGCCAGGAAGTCGACGTGCGCACTTCGGCCGAAGGCGTCATCGAGTCGGTGTTCGTGCGCCGCGGCGACACCGTGAAAAAGGGCGCGCTGCTCGCCAGGCTCTCCTCGGGTCCGGAGCAGGCGACCTTGAACCTCGTGCGCTCCCGCGCCACGATGGACGGCGAGGTGAAGGCGGCGGAAACGCGCATGGAGATCACGAAAAAGAAGTGGGAGCGCGCCGAGGAGCTGCACAAGAAGAACTTCGTCTCGGCCGACGCCAAGGAGGAGGCGGAAGCCGAGTTCCGCCTGGCGCGCGAGCAGTGGCGCGCGGCGATGGACAACCGCAAGCTTGCCGAGCTCGAGGTGAAGCGCGCCGAGGAGATACTGGCGCAGCGCGCGATCCACAGCCCGGTGAACGGCGTCGTCGTCGCGCTGTTGCTGCACCCCGGCGAGCTGGCGAGCTCGAACCAGAAGGATCCGATCCTCAAGCTGATGGAGATCGACCCGCTCAACGTCGAGCTGGTCCTGCCGGTCAGCGCCTACGGCAAGATCAAGCTCGGGCAGCGCGCCAGGGTGACGCCCGAGCAGCCGGTGGGCGGCAGCTACACGGCGACGGTGGAGGTGGTGGACCCGACGCTGGACGCGGCGAGCGGCACCTTCGGCGTGCGCCTGCGGCTGCCCAACCCCGGCTATCGCATTCCGGCCGGCGTGAAGTGCCGCGCGAGCTTCTAGGCCGCGCCGCTACTCCTGGTCCAGCTCGAACGCCTTGTGCAGCACGCGCACGGCGAGCTCGGCGTACTTCTCGTCCACCACCACCGAGATTTTGATCTCGGAGGTCGAGATCATCTGGATGTTGATGCCCTCCTCGGCCAGCGTGCGGAACATCTGCGCGGCGATGCCGGCGTGCGAGCGCATGCCCATGCCGACGATGGAGACCTTCGCCATGCGGTCGTCGCCCGTGACCTCCTTGCAGCCGATGTGCGGCTTCACCTGGTCCTTGAGGATCTTCATCGCGCGCGGCAGGTCGCCGCGGCTCACCGTGAACGACAGGTCCGTCATGCCGTCGTGGCTGACGTTCTGCACGATGACATCGACGTTGATGCTGGCGTCGGCGATCGGGCCGAGAATGGCGTAGGCGATGCCCGGCTTGTCGGGCACGCTGTGCACGGTGATCTTGGCCTCGTCGCGCTGCGCGGCGACGCCGGACACGACTGCTTTTTCCATCGCCATGTGCGGGTCTTCCTCGAAAGTGATGAGCGTGCCGGCACGGCCCTCCTCGGCCACCGGCAGCATCGGGTCGGTGAGGCTGGAGAGCACGCGCGTGGGCACCTTGTACTTGCCGGCGAATTCCACCGAGCGGATCTGCAGCACCTTGGAGCCGGCGCTCGCCATCTCCAGCATTTCCTCGAAGGTGACGGTATGCAGGCGCCGCGCTTCGGGCACGATGCGCGGATCGGCGGTGTACACGCCGTCCACGTCGGTGTAGATCTGGCACTCGTCGGCCTGCAGCGCCGCCGCGAGCGCGACGGCGGAGGTGTCCGAACCGCCGCGCCCGAGGGTGGTCACGTTGCCTTCGCCGTCCACGCCCTGGAATCCCGCGACCACCACCACGCGGCCCGCGGCGAGATCCTTGCGGATGCGCGCGTCGTCGATCGCGAGGATGCGCGCCTTGTTGTGGGTGCTGTCGGTGAGCACCTTCACCTGCCAGCCGGCATAGCTGCGCGCCGCCACGCCGTGCTCGATCAGCGCCATCGCCACCAACCCGGCGCTCACCTGCTCGCCGCTCGCGGCGACCACGTCGAGCTCGCGCGCATCGGGCTGCCCCTGCAGCTGCGCAGCGAGCGCGAGCAGGCGATTGGTCTCGCCCGCCATCGCTGAGGGCACCACCACGATGTCATGGCCCGCGCGCTTCCACTTGGCGACACGCTGCGCGACATTGCGGATGCGCTCCGCCGAGCCGACCGAGGTGCCGCCGAATTTCTGAACGATGAGGGCCATGGAAAGGACCGCGATTCTAGCTGAAAACGCAGACAATTCCGTAACTTGCACGTGGCGGAAGGGGAGGGATTCGAACCCCCGAGGGCCGCGAGGCCCTTCCGGTTTTCAAGACCGGTGCATTCGACCGCTCTGCCACCCTTCCGGATTGAATTGCCGCCGGGCCGCCCCCATTTTACCCACCGCAGCGCGTTGAAACTTCACGCTTGTTTGGTAGTCTTAGTGACTCGTACCCAAGGAGGGAAAGAATGCAACCTGAACTCAAGCCGATTCCGACGAACGAACGGGCCTTTGGTCGCGGCAGCGCGAGCCCGGCACCGGGGATCTCGTCCGGCGCGCAGAAGGTCCTTCGCAATACCTACCTGCTGCTCGCCCTGACCATGGTGCCGACGGTGATCGGCGCCTATGTCGGCATGCAGACCAGCGGCGTCATCATGGCGAGCCCGATCCTCACCACCGTGGTGATGCTCGCGGCGGTCATCGGCCTGCAGTTCGGCATCGCCGCCAACCGCAACAGTGGCATCGGCGTGGCGCTGCTGCTGCTGATGACGGGCCTGCTCGGCTGGTGGCTGGGGCCGATCCTGAACGTGGCGCTGTCGATGACGAACGGCATGGCGCTGGTGGGCTATGCGGCCGTGGGCACCGGGGCGATCTTCCTCGCCATGGGCGCGGTGGCCGCGACGGCGAAGCGCGATTTCGGCTTCATGGGCAAGTTCCTGTTCGTCGGCATGCTCGCCCTGCTCGCGGCGATGATCGCCAACATGTTCCTGCAGATCCCGGCGCTCGCGCTGACGATCTCGACCCTGGTGATCGTGGTGTTCTCGCTGTTCCTGCTGTACGACCTGCAGCGCATCATCCGCGGCGGCGAGACCAACTACGTCATGGCGGCGACGGGCGTGTACATGAGCCTGTTCAACATCTTCGCCAACCTGTTGCACATCCTGATGGCGCTGGCGGGCCAGCGCGACTAGCTGCAGGGCACCGCCGTACCGGAAAGGGCGCCGCCAGGCGCCCTTTTCATTCTCCGCCCACCCAGGCGTCTGCCTCGATCTCCACCAGCATCTCGGGCGAGATCAGCCGGCGCACTTCAACCATGGTGGCGGCCGGCCGGATGTCGCGGAACACTTCGCCGTGCGCCTTGCCGATGCTTTCCCAGTGCGCGATGTTGACCACGTACATGCGGGTGCGCACGACGTCGGACATGTTTGCGCCCGCCATGTGCAGCGCGGCCTCGATGTTCTTCAGGCATTGCAGCGTCTGGGCGTAGGGATCGCCGATGCCGGCGACGTTGCCCGTGCCGTCGGTTGCGGTAGTACCGGCGACATGCACATGGGCGCCCGCCTTCACCGCCCGCGAATAGCCGACCACCGGCTCCCAGGGCGTCCCCGAAGAGAAGTTCTGCCTTTTCATCGCTCTGCCTCCTTGTGCGCTAGCCGCGCTCGAACAACGCGATCGACTCCACATGCGCCGTGTGCGGGAACATGTTCACCACCCCGGCGGCCGCGAGCCTGAATCCCTGCGTGTTTACCAGAACGCCGGCATCGCGCGCCAGTGTTGCCGCATCGCACGATACGTACGCAATGCGCTTCGGCCAGCCCGCGGGCAGCGCCTTCACCAACTCGATCGCCCCTTCGCGCGGCGGATCCAGCAGCAGCTTGTCGAACACGCCGTAGGGCGCGAGGTTGGGCTCGAACAGATTCGCCACCTCGAACTGCACGGTAAGGCCGTTGGCCAGGGCGTTTGCGCGGGCACGCTCCACCAGCGCGCTGCTGCCCTCGAGGCCGATCACCCGCGCGCCGCGCGTCGCGATGGGCAGGGAGAAGTTCCCCAGGCCGCAGAACAGGTCGCCGATGCGTTCGCCGGGCTGCGGCTCGAGCAGGCGCACCGCGCGCGACACCAGCAGCTGGTTCACGGCGTGGTTCACCTGGGTGAAGTGGGTCGGCTGGAACGCGATGCGCACGCCGAACTCCGGCAGCGTGTAGAACAATTCCGGCGCCGGATCGGGATGCAACGGCGCAGCGCTGTCCGGACCGCGCGGCTGCAGCCAGACCTGCACCGAGTGCGCGTCCGCGAATTCGCGCAGCAGCCTGCGGTCCTCGCCGTTCAGGGGCAGGAGATGGCGAAACACGAGCACCACCGCGTCATCGCCCACCGCGACCTCCACCTGCGGCATGCGCTCGGGCACGGAAAGCCGCCCGATAAGCGCGCGCAGCGCCGGGATCAGCGCCGACACGGGGGGCGGCAGCACCAGGCAGCCCTGGATGTCGGTGACGAAGGTGGAGCGCCGCTCGCGGAAGCCCACCAGCGCCCCGCCCCTGTTCCGCACGTAGCGCACGGACAGGCGCGCGCGGCGACGGTAGCCCCACTCTTCGCCGTATATCGGCGCCAGCATGCATTCGGGCTCGACCTTGCCGATGCGCTCGAAGCAGTCCTCCAGCCAGCGCTGCTTGGCCGCGACCTGCGTGCGCGTGTCGGCGTGCTGGATAACGCAGCCGCCGCAGCTCTCGTAGTAGGGACAGGGCGGCACGCGCCGGCCGCTGGACTCGACCAGCACGGCCGTGGCGCGCGCGGTGTCGAACTTGGGCTTGCTGCGCAGGATGCGCGCGTCGACCGTCTCGCCGCCGAGCGCGCCCTCGACGAACACGACCTTGCCCTCGGCATTGCGCGCGATGCCGTGGCCGCCGGCATCGAGCGCGTGGACGCTCAGCCGGACCAACGGGACAGGAACTCGCGCCAGTGCGGCGTGTTGAGCTTTTCCAGCGTACCGCGAACCAGCGCGCACTCCTTGCCGTACTGCGCGTCGGTGAGGGCGCCGCGCTGCTTCTGGAAGCGCAGGTAAAGCAGGTACGTGTTGGCGGTATCGATCTCGCAGTAATCCCGGATCGCGGCCATGCGCCCGTCGAGATAGGCGGGCCACACCTGCGCGCCGCCCACGCCGATCTTGCCCGGGAGCCCCGCGAGCTGCGCGACGTCATCCAGGCCCGCGTTGTTGCGCGGCTGGTACAGGGCGAGCACATCCATCAGGTCCAGGTGGCGCGCGTGGTAGCGGCCGACATAGCTATTGAAGCGAAAGTCGCGGTCGTCCTCGCCCTGGTCCCAGAACTTCGCCGCCCGCACGCCGTGGATCAGCGCGCGGTAATTGAGCACCGGCAGGTCGAAGCCGCCGCCGTTCCAGGAAACGAGCTGCGGCACGAGCTTGTCCACGCCGTCGTAGAACCGCTGCAGGGTTTCTTTTTCCGTGTTCTCCGGCTCGCCGATCGAGAACACCTTGAGGCCGTCGCCCTCGCGCAGCACGCACGAGATCACCGCCACCCGGTGCAGCTGCGGCGGCAGGAAGTCGCTCCCGGTCTGCGTGCGCCGCTTCTGGAAGGCGATCTCGGCGACCTCCCGGTCGGACAGCTCGGCGGGCAGGTCGTACAAGCGCCGGATCCCCGCGCAGTCCGGGATCGTTTCGATGTCGAACGCGAGAATGGGGGAGATGAGGCCCGACCTATTTCTTGAAAACCAGGAACAGTCCGACGACCAGGCTGACAGCGCCTCCTATGTAGAAAGTCATGACCCGGTCGGTCGGCGAACCAGTAAAGGCTTCGGTTACTTGTGAACCGACGGAGCCAGACATCTGATACGCCCAGAACGCCAGGCCAAAGCCGATGACCACCAGGACGATACCGATGAGCTTCATCGAAGAGCTTGAGCTGCTTGCCATGTTGAACTCCCGTCGTTGGCTACGTTGATCTGCCATGCCTGGCGTGGCTGCCAGCCCTCAGCCGGGGAACACCCCGGTGGAGAGGTATCGGTCACCGCGGTCGCAGATGATCGTGACGATGACCGCGTTCTTCAGCTCGGCCGACAGGCGCAGCGCCACGGCCACCGCGCCGCCGGAGGAGATGCCGGCGAAGATGCCTTCCTCGCTTGCCAGGCGCCGCGCCATGTCCTCGGCGTCGGCCTGGTTCACGTACTCCAGCCGGTCGACGCGCGCCTTGTCGTAGATCTTCGGCAGGTAGGCCTCGGGCCACTTGCGGATGCCCGGGATCTGCGAGCCTTCCTCCGGCTGGCAGCCGACGATCTGGATCTTCGGGTTCTTCTCCTTGAAAAAGCGCGAGCAGCCCATGATGGTGCCGGTGGTGCCCATCGACGAGACGAAGTGCGTGATTTTGCCTTCGGTATCGCGCCAGATCTCGGGGCCGGTGGTCTCGTAGTGCGACAGCGGATTGTCGGGGTTGGCGAACTGGTCGAGCATGATGCCTTGGCCCTCGCGCACCATCTTCTCGGCGAGGTCGCGCGCGGCCTCCATGCCGCCTTTTTCCGGCGTGAGGACGATCTCGGCGCCGAAAGCGCGCATGGTCTGGCGCCGTTCCACCGACAGGTGCTCCGGCATGATCAGGATCATGCGAAAGCCGCGGATGGCCGCCGCCATGGCGAGCGCGATGCCGGTATTGCCCGAGGTGGGCTCGATCAGGACGTCGCCCTGCTTGATCGTGCCGCGTTCCTCGGCGCGCCGCACCATGGAGATCGCCGGCCGGTCCTTCACCGACCCGGCCGGGTTATTGCCCTCCAGCTTGGCGAGCACCACGTTGCCGCGACGCGCGCTCTGCGCGCCCGGCAAACGCTGCAGGCGCGCGAGCGGGGTATCGCCGATGAATTGTTCGATGGTGCGGTTCACGCCTTGAGCGCCTCTTCCACGTAGGCCGCCACACCCTCCTCCACGCTCATGAACTCCCCGTCATGACTCCAGCCCTTCGCCCGCGGCAAGCATAATCGCCGCCCTCGGGATCCACCAGCACGCGCGCCACCTTGGCCGCGTCGATGTCCAGGCACAGCACGCGATTGCCCGCATCCGCGAGGCAGGCGCCGGCCACCAGGCCGACATATCCGGTGCCGATGACCCTGACGTTCATTGCGCGAGCTCGAATTCCTCGGTGCGCCTCGGCGGGTAGGTCTCCCAGCCGGCGCAGGCCGGACAATGCCAGTGGAACTGGCGCGCCTTGAAGCCGCAGGTCTCGCAGCGGTAGCGGGCCAGCCGCCGCGTGTGGCTGTGCACCAGGTTTCGCACCAGCTCGAGATCGCGCCGCCGTTCGGGGTGCGCGTCTGCGACGATCTGCGCCTCCAGCAGCCGGTCGAGGCCGAGCAGCGTGGGATTGCGCCGCAGCTCGTCGCGCACCAGCTTGTAGGCAGCCTCCGCGCCCTTGGACTCGAGCGTGCACTGGAACACCGTGTCGAGCAGGTCGAGCGAGGGATAGCGCTCGAGAAATCCGGCGAGCAGGCGCAGGCCGTCTTCCAGCCGCCCCACGACCCGGTATGCTTCCAGCAGGCGCGGGGCAACCAGCGCCAGGTAGGCGGAGTCCTGCGACTCGACGCGCTGCCAGTGCGTGATGGCGGGCTCCACGTTGCCCGCGGCGCGCTCCAGGTCGCCGAGCGCCACGCTGGCGCGAACGCACTTGCGGTTTGCCTCGAGCGCCGCCTGCAGATGATGGTGCGCTGCTTCGGGGCGCGAGTGCGTGGACTCCTTGGCGGCCAGTTCGCACAGGAACTGCGAAATCTCCCGCGCGCGCGATTCGCCCGAGTCCTGCTCGAGGCGCCGCGCCATGTCGATGGCGCGCAACCAGTCCTTTTCCTGCTGGAATATCTCGAGCAGGTGGCGCCGCGACTCGGTGGCATGCGTCCCGGTCTCCAGTCGTGCGAACAACTCCTCGGCGCGATCGAGGATCCCCGCCTTCAGGTAGTCCTGCGCCAGTTCGAACAGCGCCGTCACCTTCTGCTCGGCGCCGAGGTCCGCGCGCTCGACCAGGTTCTGGTGCATGCGGATGGCGCGGTCGTACTCGCCCCGGCGCCGGAACAGGCTGCCCAGCGCAAAGTGCAGCTCGACGGTCTCCGGATCGACCTTCATCACCTCGATGAAGGATTCGATCGCCTTGTCGGGCTGTTCGTTGAGCAGGAAGTTCAGGCCCTTGAAGTACGAGCGCGGCAGCGCGCGCGACTCGGAGACCAGGTGCCGGATGTCGATGCGCGCCGCGACCCACCCGAGGCCGAAGAACAGCGGCAGCGCGAGCAGCCACCAGTACTCGAACTCCATCAGCCCTCCGCCGGCGGCGGGGGCAGGGTCGGCGCCTCGTGCGGCGCCGGACTGACGCGCGCTTCGCGCCGCAGACGCCAGATCTCGCGCCGCTGGCGCAGCATGCCGCCCGCGGCAGCGAGCACTCCCAGCAGCGCGCCGGCGGCGAAGAACGCCAGCAGCAGCACCACCAGCGGCGCTTCCCACGCCAGGTCGAAATAAAAGCGCAGGTTCGCCGGCTCGGTGTTCCTGGCCGCGAACGCGAGCAGCAGGATGAACAGCGCGATCCGGATCGTCCAGGTGACGATGCGCATGGGTGGGCCCGGGGACGCGGCCCGGCGTTACCGCGTGGCCTGCGCCTGCTCGGCGGCGGCCTCCACGGCGGAGTCGACGCGCTCGCGCAGCTCCTTGCCGGCCTTGAAGTGCGGCACGTACTTCTCCGGCACGTGCACCTTCTCGCCGGACTTGGGATTGCGCCCCACGCGCGGCGGCCGGTAATTCAGCCCGAAGCTGCCGAAGCCGCGGATCTCGATGCGATGGCCCGAGAGCAGCGCCTGGGTCATCGCGTCGAGAATCATCTTCACCGCGTACTCCGCGTCCTTGGCCACCAATTGCGGGTAGCGCTGCGCCAGCCGGGCGATCAGTTCGGACTTGGTCATGGCGACCGCTTCCCCCCGCGCTCTCGATGCGTTTTTCGCTTACTGCTGCGGAGTGGATCCGCTCTTGTCGAGCTTGGCCCGCAGCAGTGCGCCCAGGTTGGTCGAGCCCGCGGCGCTCGCCGCGCTCTCGCTGCGCAACTGCTTCATGGCGTCGGTCTCCTCCACCATGTCCTTCGCCTTCACCGACAGGTTGATGGAGCGGTTCTTGCGGTCCACATTGATGATCATGGCGTTGACGGCGTCGCCTTCCTTGAGCGCCGCGCGCAGGTCCTCGATGCGATCGCGCGAGAACTCGGAGGCGCGCAGGTAGCCTTCGATGCCGTCGGCCAGCGCCACCACCGCGCCCTTGGCGTCCACCGACTTCACGCTGCCCTGCACCACGCTGTTCTTGTCGTGGCTGGCGATGAAGTTGGTGAACGGGTCGCCCTCGAGCTGCTTCACGCCGAGCGAGATGCGCTCGCGTTCCACGTCGATCGCCAGCACCACCGCTTCGAGCTCTTCGCTCTTCTTGAAATTCTTCACCGCTTCCTCGCCGGCGAGCGCCCAGGACAGATCCGACAGGTGCACCAAGCCGTCGATGCCGCCCGCCAGGCCGACGAACACGCCGAAGTCGGTAATCGACTTTATCTGGCCCTTTACGCGGTCGCCCTTCTTGAACTCGCGCGCGAAATCCTCCCAGGGATTGGGCTTGCACTGCTTCATGCCCAGCGAAATCCTGCGGCGCTCCTCGTCGATCTCGAGGATCATCACCTCGACCTCGTCGCCGACCTGCACCACCTTGGAGGGATGCACGTTCTTGTTGGTCCAGTCCATCTCGGACACGTGCACCAGGCCCTCGATGCCGGCCTCCACCTCCACGAACGCGCCGTAGTCGGTGAGGTTGGTGACCTTGCCGAACAGGCGCGTGCCTTGCGGGTAGCGACGCGAGATGCCGACCCAGGGGTCCTCGCCCAGCTGCTTGAGTCCCAGCGACACGCGGTTCTTCTCGGCGTCGAACTTGAGCACCTTGGCGGTGACCTCGTCGCCCACGGCGAGCACCTCGGAGGGATGCTTCACGCGGCGCCAGGCGAGGTCGGTGATGTGCAGCAGGCCGTCGATGCCCCCCAGGTCCACGAACGCGCCGTAGTCGGTGATGTTCTTGACGATGCCCTTCACCACAGCGCCTTCCTGCAGGCTGGTGAGCAGCGCCTCGCGCTCGGCGCCGGCGCTCGCTTCCAGCACCGCGCGGCGCGACACGACCACGTTGTTCCTCTTGCGGTCGAGCTTGATGACCTTGAACTCCATGGTCTTGCCTTCGTACGGCGTGGTGTCCTTCACCGGGCGCAGGTCGACCAGCGACCCGGGCAGGAACGCGCGGATGCCCTTGGTCATCACGGTGAGGCCGCCCTTTACCTTGCCGGTGATGACGCCTTCGACCTTCTCGCCCTTTTCGAGGGACTGCTCCAGCTCGATCCAGGCGGCCATGCGCTTGGCCTTGTCGCGCGACAGGCGCGTGGCGCCATAGCCGTCCTCGAGCGCCTCGATGGACACCGATACGAAATCGCCGGCTTTCACCTCGACTTCGCCGGCGTCGTTCTTGAACTCCTCGGCGGGGATGATCGATTCGGACTTCAGTCCGGCGTTCACCACCACGTAGTTGGGGTCCACGCTGACCACCTCGGCGGTGATCACTTCGCCGATACGCATTTCCTTGCGCGTGAGGCTTTCCTCGAACAGCGCGGCAAACGACTCGACGGAGGGATTGGGGGAGGACTTCGAAACTGCGGGGGAAATGCTTGCCATGAAAAGGGAAAACCTCGCTTCAGCCGCGGACCCTTGCGGTGCGCCGCGGGTCAGGTTGCACCAAGGGCGGTCCGCTTCATGCGGTCCGCCCACCCAGTTGCCTTTCCCGGCACCAGCCGAGGATCACGCCGACGACCTCGTCGAGCGGTCTCCCCGAGGTGTCCAGGAGCAGCGCATCCGGGGCGGGCGCCAGAGGCGCCACTGCCCGCGCCGCATCGCGCGCGTCCCGCTGCTCCAGGTCGCGGGAAAGGGCGTGCAGATTAGCATCGATTCCTTTGTCTATCAACTGCTTATATCGGCGTTGGGCGCGCTCGGCCGGGGTCGCCGTCAGGAACACTTTGAGCGTTGCATCCGGGAACACGACGCT
>DASTTC010000339.1:0-2269 GCA_035760345.1 Burkholderiales bacterium
ATCCTCGGCGGCCTGTCGACGATCTTCTGGATCCTGATGCTCATCGTGTCGCTGAAGTACGTGACGCTGGTGATGCGCGCGGACAACAAGGGCGAGGGCGGCATCATGGCGCTGCTCGCGCTGGCAAGCGCCACGGTGCGCGAGCGCGAGCGCTGGCGCGCGCCGGTGATGGTGGTCGGGGTGATCGGTGCGTCGCTGTTCTTCGGCGAAGCCGTGCTCACGCCGGCGATCTCGGTGCTTTCGGCGGTCGAAGGCCTGCAACTCGGCGCGAAGGGCGAGGAGCTCCAGGTGGTGCCCATCGCCGTGGGCGTGCTGGTGGCGCTGTTCCTCATCCAGCGCCACGGCACGGGCGCGGTGGGCAAGCTGTTCGGCCCGATCTGCCTTGCCTGGTTCCTCGCGCTCGCCGCCTCGGGACTGTGGAACATCGGCCAGAACCCCGGGGTGCTCGCGGCGCTCGACCCGCGCCACGCGCTGCATTTCGTCACCGGCTACGGCGTGGCCTCCTACGTGGTGCTCGGCTCGGTGCTGCTCGCCATCACCGGGGCGGAGGCGCTGTACGCCGACATGGGCCACTTCGGCAAGAAGGCGGTGCGCATCGCCTGGTTCGGACTGGTGGCGCCGGCGCTGGTGCTCAACTACTTCGGGCAAGGGGCGCTGCTGCTGCGCGACCCGGCCGCCATCGCCAACCCGTTCTACCTCGCGTTCCCGGGCTGGGCGCTCTATCCGATGGTGGCGCTCGCCACCGCGGCGACGGTGATCGCCTCGCAGGCGACGATCTCGGGCGCCTTCTCGGTGGCGCAGCAGGCGGTGCAGCTCGGCTTCGTGCCGCGCTTGGCGATCCTGCACACTTCCGAGCGCACCGCGGGGCAGATCTACGTGCCGGCGGTGAACTGGCTGCTGCTCGCCGCGGTGCTGGCGGTGGTGGTGGGCTTCGGCTCCTCCGGGGAACTCGCGCAGGCCTACGGCGTCGCGGTAATGGGCACCATGCTCTCCACCACGTTCCTCACCTTCTTCGTCATCCGCTATTCGTGGAAGCTGCCGCTCGCGCTGTGCCTCGCGGCGACGGGATTTTTCTTCGCCATCGAGGCGACGCTGCTGTCGGCGGCGCTCACCAAGATCCTCGAGGGCGGCTGGCTGCCGCTCGCCATCGGCTCGCTGGTGGCGACCTTGATGCTCACCTGGCGGCGCGGGCGTTCGCTGATGGCCGTGCGCCTGCGCCAGACTTCGGTGCCGCTGTCGAAGCTGGTGGAATCCCTGATGCGCGACGCGCCGGCGCGCGTGCCCGGCACGGCGGTATTCCTCACCGCCGCCGCCGACGCCGCGCCGCACGCGCTGCTGCACAACCTCAACCACAACAAGGTGCTGCACGAGCGCGTGGTGTTCCTCACCATCGAGGTCGCGGACGAGCCGAAGGTGGAGCCGGCGCAGCGCATCGAGCTCGAGCGCATGGAGCACGGCTTCTGGCGCATGCGGCTGCGCTACGGCTTCATGCAGCGGCCCGACGTCGCCCACGACCTCACCGAGACCAGCCGGCGCATCCTGCCCTTCGACATGATGAGCACCTCGTTTTTCTTGAGCCGGCAGATCATCGTGCCCGCGGGCGAGGGGCGGCGCGCGGCGCGCTGGAGCGTGCGCTTGTTCGCGGCGATGGTGGGCCTTGCCGGCAACGCCGCCGACTACATGAACCTGCCGCCCAACCGGGTGATCGAGCTCGGGACGAAAGTGCAACTGTAGGGTGGGCCCATGGCCCACCCTACGTTAACAGCTCCAACTAGGGACTGTCCCCATCTAACCTTTGTCGCTGTCGTTCATCTGTTTTCCTGCTGCTACTATAACGGCCTCAGCCTTAGGAGGAGGAGACCCAAATGAAACCGTCGAAAATGGCGGCCGTCCTGGCCGCGACGGGTGTGCTGGCGCTTGGCGCCGCTCCCGCGCAGGCGCAGACCGTGCTCACCCTGTCCAACTGGGTGCCGCCGCAGCATCCGATCGTGGTCTACATCATGAAGCCCTGGTCCGACCAGGTGGCCAAGGCCACCAGCGGCCGCGTGCGGGTGCAGATGCTGCCCAAGGCGATCGCCGCGCCCAACCAGCATTACGACGCGGTGATCAACGGGCAGATCGACCTCGGCTGGGCCACCTACGGCTACCAGCCGGAGCGCTTCCAGCCCTACCTGATCGCGGAGCTGCCGCAGCTGGGCGAAACCGCGGTGCATAACGGCGTCGCGCTGTGGCGCACGCACAAGAAATTCATCGAGCAATCGGGCATCCA
>DASTTC010000340.1:0-2706 GCA_035760345.1 Burkholderiales bacterium
CCCGGTGCGCCGCGGCCAGGTGGACCGCGTCTCGCCGCGCATCGGCGACATCCACGTCGTCGCCAACGAGGGCGGCGAAGTGGCGGTGAGCATCCATGTCTACGGCGCCAACATCGGCGCCGTGCGCCGCCACACCTACGATGCGGAGAACGGCGCGCGGCGCGATTTCATCTCCGGCTACGCCAACGCCAGCATTCCGAACCTTTGGGACCGCTCCAGGGAGGCCTAGCCGCGGCGCTGCTGGCCGCGGCTTGCGCGGCGCAGGCCTGCGAGATTCCGGGCGACGGCACGTCGCTGCGCCGTGCGCTTCTCAAGGTGAAGCACCTGCCGGAGACGGAAGCGTGGGAACTCGCAGCGCGCAAGCACGCGCCGGTACAGTTCCTGCTCTCGCTCGATGCGCCGCTCGCGCGCGACGGGCGCTGCTACTGGCCGATCGAGGTGCGCACGGGCGAGGCGCTGTGGCACCGCTTCTACGTCACGCCGCGCGGCGAGGACATCCTGGTGGCGCTGCCGGGTGGCGCGCTGGCGACGCTGGAGGAGTGGCGCAGCGCCTACTCGATGACGCCGAGGCGGCCGTTGTGGCTGCCCATGTACCAGTAGCGGCCTTGCGCGTCCACGATCGCCTTGCGGATGCCGACGCCCTTGGAGGGAAGCGCGAGCACGCGGAACTGCTCGCTCGCCGGGTCGAACACGGCCACGGTGTCGGTGTCGATCTCGTTCGCCCACACGCGCCCCGCCGCATCCACGGTCACGGCATACGGGCCGGCGCCATTGCCGGCGGGCATGGGGTACTCCTTCACCACCTTCATCGCCCGGGGATCGATCTTCGCGAGCCTGCCGTTGCCGTAGTAGGTCACCCACAGCATGCCGTCGGGTGCCGCCGCGACGCGCCGCGGGCGCGAGCCCGAGCCCGTCGACAATGCCGAGGTCTTGCCGGTCTTCGGGTCGTGGATCCCCATCGCGTTCATGCCCATGCGGCAGACCCAGATGCGGCCCGACTGGTCGATGGCGAGGCCGTATGGGCCGCCGGACATCGGGATCTCCGTGATGCGGCCGCTCGCGCGCTCGAGGCGCCCGAGGTAGCCGCCGCTCTGCCCAGTGAACCAGATGTCGCCGCGCTCGTCGATCACCGCGGTATGCGGCCCGCCGCCGCGCGAGGGCGTGGCGTGCTCGATGACCTTGCCGGTGGCCGGGTCGAGTTCGCCGATCGTGCCGTTGCCGTTCCCGGTGTAGAAGACCTTGCCATCGCGCGCCACCACCAGCCCGTGCGGCCGCGCGCCGTCGGGCAGCGGCCACTCCTTGAAGGTCTTCGCGCGAGGATCGAACCGCGCGATGCGATTGCCGTACATCACGGCGATGTAGATGTTGCCGTCGGGACCCGGCGCCGGGTCGCGCGCGAACTTCGGCGTGGGCACCGGCCATTCGGCGATGCGGCCGGCGATGTCGCGGCTGCCGGGCGCTACGCCGTAATTCGAGCCGCCGGCGAGCGCCGCGGCGGGAACCAACAGCAGGCCGGCCAGGGCGCGCCTCATGGCCTGAACCTCGCGTCGACGTCGATGCGCAGGCCGTTGACCACGCGGTTGGTCTGATTGGCAAGCCCGACGACCGCCATCAGTTCCATGAACATCGCGTCGCTCATGCCTTTGCTGCGCGCCGAGGCGGTGTGCGAATAGGTACAGTACTCGCAGCCGTTGGTGGCGCTCACCGCGATGTAGAGCATTTCCTTCACCAGCGGATCGAGCGCGCCCGGCGCCATCACCTGCTTTACCTGCTCCCAGGTGCGGCGCAGCTGCGCCGGGTCGTTGGCCAGCCCTTTCCAGAAGTTTCCCACCCAGTCGACGCCGCGCGTTTTCATGATGTCCTCATACACCGCACGGACCTCGGTGGGGGCAGCCTCATATTCGACCAATGTGACCAGAGACACGTTGTCCTCCTTCGGGTTCCCGGTATATTAGTCCCATGCGACTCAAGGGCTCCTGCCACTGCGGCGCCGTGCGCTTCTCCGTGGAATCGGACACGCCCTACCCGTACCTGCACTGCTACTGCTCGATCTGCCGCAAGACCGCGGGCGGGGGCGGCTACGCGATCAACGTCATGGGCAAGGCGGATACGTTCAAGAAGAAGGGCCGCACGCGGATGTACCGCGCCACGCGCGGCGGCGGCGAGCGCCATTTCTGTCCCCAGTGCGGCAGCGCGCTTTGGGTGTGGGACCCGCGCTGGCCCGAGTGGATCTACCCCTTCGCCTCGGCGATCGATACGCCCTTGCCCGCGCCGAGGGAGCGCCAGCACATCCTGCTCGATTCCAAGGCCAACTGGGTAACGGTGCCCAAAGGGCCGCGCGACAAGCGCTTCCGCGTTTATCCGCGCGAGGCGATCCTGGACTGGCACCAGACGCGCGGTTTGCTGCGCTAGCCGATGCCCGCCTGGCTCTCCGCGCTGAGTCCCGAGTTCCTGCTGGTGGCGATCGCCGGCACCGGCGGCGTCATCGCGCTGCTGCTCGCCATCGCGGCCGTGCGCCGCATGCGCGACTGGGAATTCCGGCGCGGCTCGGTATACCTCGTCGGCGCCGCGATGGTCGCGGCACTGGGGGTGGGCGGCGCGATGCTCGCCGCGAGCCTGCACACCTACTCGCGGCTCACCCACGAGCAGGAAGCCGCGCGCGCGGTGCTGCGCGCGCTCGGGCCCCAGCGCTTCGAGCTGCTGCTG
>DASTTC010000341.1:0-2955 GCA_035760345.1 Burkholderiales bacterium
GCGGGCGGCAGTTCGCCCATCGCCGAGGCGAGCCGCTCGTTCCTGACTTCGGCGCGGATGCCTTCGGCCTGGAGCAGGTTGCGCGCGTGATGCACCGCCACCAGGTCGAACGAGCTGAAGACGCGGCGCACCGCGAGACCGGCTAGAGCTCGAACAGCGCGTCGCACTTGGCGGCGCAGATGAAATCGTTCTCCGACAGGCCGCCCACCGCGTGCGTCCAGTACACGACGCGGCACTTGTTGTAGCCGACCTCGAGGTCGGGATGGTGGTCCTCGCGGTGCGAGACCCAGGCGAGCGCATTGACGAACGCCATCGTGTGGTGATAGTTGGCGAAGGGGTAGACCTTGACCAGCTTGCCCTGCTCGAGGATCCAGCCCTTGAGGTGCTGCAGCATGTCGCGCGCCTGCTCCGCAGTGTACGCGGGCACGCCGCCCTCGCAGGGCCTGCATTTGCGTTTCACCAGTTCGTTCAGGGTGTCTCCCAGGCGCCCGCCTGCAGCCGTGCGATGCGCCGCGCCGCGGGCGGGTGCGAATCGTAGAACGCCGAGTGCAGCGGATCCGGCGTGAGCGTGGCGGCGTTATCCTGGTACAGCTTCACCAGGGCCCGCGCCAGTTCCGGGGCGCTCGCGTGCGCCGCGGCATACGCGTCGGCCTCGAACTCGTGGCGGCGCGAAACCAGGCTGGTCAGCGGCTGCAGGAAGAAGGTGAACACGGGCATCACCAGGACGAACAGCAACAATCCCATGGCGGTATCCGGCGCCCCGGCATGCAGCCCCTCGTAGAACCAGGCCTGGTCGATCAGCCGCCCGAGCACCCACAGGAACGCCAGCGACAGCGCAAACAGCAGCGCGACGCGCTGCCACACGTGGTGGCGCCGGAAGTGCCCCAGCTCGTGCGCCAGCACCGCCTCGACTTCGCCCGGCGCCAGGCGCGCGAGCAGGGTGTCGAAGAACACGATGCGCTTGGCGGCGCCGAAGCCGGTGAAGTAGGCGTTGCCATGCGCCGAGCGCCGCGAGCCGTCCATCACGTACAGCCCCTTGGAGGTGAACCCGCAGCGCGCGAGCAAGGCCTCGATGCGCTCGGCGAGCGTCGCGTCCGCGAGCGGCGTGAAGCGGTTGAACAGCGGCGCGATGAACGTCGGGTAAATGAGCAGCACCAAGAGATTAAATCCCATCCAGGCGAGCCAGACGTAGAGCCACCACAGCTCGCCCATGCGTTGCATCAGCCACAGCACCAGGACCAGCAGCGGCAGGCCGAGCGCCGCGCCCAATGCCGCGTGCTTCGCCAGGTCGGCGAGGAACAGGCCCGGCGTCATGCGATTGAAGCCGAAGCGCTCCTCGACCACGAACGTGCGATAGACGGACATCGGCAACTCGAGCGCCGAGAGCAGCACCACCGCGCTCGCCACCAGCGCCGTGCCGTGCGCGAGGCCGCCCGCCTCGAACACGCCGGCCCAGGCCGCCCACAGCCATTGCAGCACGCCGCCCAGCGTGAGCACGAGGAGCGCCGCGGCGCCGAGCAGGATGTCCGCCATGCCCAGGCGCACCTTCGCCACCGTGTAGTCGGCCGCCTTCTGGTGCGCGGCGAGCGGGATCGCCTCGGCGAAGGTCGCCGGCACGGCGCCGCGATTCGCGCGCACGTGCGATGCCTGGCGCTGCGCGAGCCACAGGCGCGTAAGTGTCGCTGCCGCGAGCGCGGCGAGGAAGGCTGCGGTAAAGGTGTTCATGACGCCGTGAGAGAATACGGCATGCCGGTGGACTCGAACAACCTCATCTGGATCGACATGGAGATGTCGGGTCTGGCGCCGGACACCGACCGCATCCTGGAAATCGCGCTGCTGGTCACCGATGCGCAGCTGCAGGCCGTCGCCGAGGGGCCGGTGCTGGTCGTGCACCAGCCCGACGAGGTGCTGGCCGCCATGGACTCATGGAACACGGGCGTGCACGGCAAGTCCGGGCTCGTCGCCAAGGTGAAGGCCTCGACGCTGGACGAGGCGACCGTGGAAGCGCGCATGCTCGAATTCCTCGCGCAGCACGTGCCCGCGGGCGTCTCGCCCATGTGCGGCAACTCGATCTGCCAGGACCGGCGCTTCCTCGCACGCTGGATGCCGCGGCTGGAAGCGCACTTCCACTACCGCAACCTCGACGTCTCCACGTTGAAGGAGCTGGTGAAGCGCTGGAAGCCGGAGGCCGCCAAGGGCCTGAAGAAGGATGGCAAGCACGAAGCCCTCGCCGACATCCTCGACTCGATCGAGGAGCTCAAGTTCTACCGCCGGGCAGTGATGACCATCTAAATAGGGACAGTCCCTATTTAGGCTTCCACCTCGACGACGCACTCGATTTCCACGGGGATGCCCATGGGGAGCGAGCCCATGCCGACCGCCGAGCGGGCGTGCTTGCCGGCCTCGCCCAGCACTTCGACAAACAGGTCCGAGCAGCCGTTGATCACCTTGGGGTGATCCTCGAACTCGGGCACCGCGTTGACCATGCCGAGGAGCTTCACCACGCGCTTGACGCGATCGAGGCTGCCAAGCTGCGCCTTCATGACGGCCAGCAGGTCGAGCCCCACGGTGCGGGCGTGCTGGTAGGCCTCTTCGGCCGTGTAGTCGCGGCCGACCTTGCCCTTCGGGCGCTTGCCGTTCACCGCGCGCGGGCCCTTGCCTGAGAGAAACAGCAGGTTTCCGGCCCTCACCGCATTGACGTAGTTGGCGACCGGAGCGGAGACGGTCCCGAGGTCGATGCCCAGCGCCTTCAGGCGTTTTTCGGCGCTCACAGCGGCACCACCTTGCCCGGGTTGAGCAGGTTCTCCGGATCGAAAGTGCGCTTGAGGTCCCGCATCAGGTCCACCGCCTCGCCCAACTCTTCCACCAGGTAGGCCTGCTTGCCCAGGCCGATGCCGTGCTCGCCGGTGCAGGTGCCTTCCATGGCGAGCGCGCGCTGCACCACGCGCAGGTTGA
>DASTTC010000342.1:0-4326 GCA_035760345.1 Burkholderiales bacterium
GCGGTAATGCAGCGACGCGATTGCCGTCACGGTCGAATAGTCGCGATGCCCGAACCAGCCCTCGAACTCGCGCTGGCGCAGCGCATCCACCGCCAGGTCCACCGCCCAGCCGCCGTCGGCGCCCAGGTACAGCAGCTGGCCACCCGCGCCCGAGTACATCTCCTCGTAGATGCCGGCCGAGCCGCGCGCGTACACGCGCGCCGACGGGTGGGCGTACTGGTTGAACAGCGCCTTCATCAACTTCACGTCGCCGCCGCGCCGGTACTGGGCGATGTCGGTGCGCACGTGCGGCAAGAGGCTATTCGAGGGCTGCGTCACGTCGCTCACGTTTTCCCACAGCGCCGCCTTCACCTCGGAGGCGAAGTAGCGCAGCGGCGCGAGGCGCCGGTCCCAGGTCGCGAGCGCCGAGAAATCGAATTTAAGCGCGCCGCTGGGGTCGTTGAAGAACGCCGAGACGCTCGGGCGGATGCGGAACTGGCCGCCCGCGAGGCTGGCGCGGTAATCGAATAGTTGCGGCACCTTGTCCTCGACCACCAGCGCCTCGGGCAGCGGCTCGGCGGCCGCCGCGATCGCCTGCTCGCGGACCGCATCGGGCGCGGCGTCGCCGGGTTTAGCGTCGCCGGGATCCGCGTAGGCGATGGCCACCGTCCGCGCGAGTGCTTTGCGCGTCGCCAGGCCGTTGAAGTAGCGCTGCAGCAGCCGCGCGTCGACGAACGAGTACTCGGCGAACGCGAGCTCGCCTTCGAGGTAGGTGACCTTGAGCTCGCGGGTTTCCAGCGGCGCGAAGGCGAGCATCGTGCGCGCGGCGCGCCCCACCGCGCGCGGCATCGAATTGATGCGCGCGTTGCCCAGGCGCGCTTCCAGCCGGCCGTTCTCATAGCGCGTGGCGATGCTGTCGTAGCCCTGCGCCTCGAGCGCCCGGCGCAGGCGCGCTTCGTGCGCGGTGTCCTCGGCCCATTGCGCCTCGCTCGGGCGCGGGTTGATCCTGGTGTAAGGCGCGGGCTCGTCGAGCTTGGGCACGAACTCCTTCGCCTCGAGCGGGATCGACACCCAGGCGTTGACGCCCGCCTCGCCGTGGCCGCCGAACAGCTTCGCGCCCCAGAGATCGCCGCGGTATTCCAGCCCGAGCTGCGCGGTTTTTTTTCGTCCCGCGATGCGCGACTGGTCGGAGAAGCGGTCGTGGGCGTAGTCGAACGCGTCGAGCTCGGCCGTGACCGACCAGCGGGGGTAAGCCCTGGGCTGCCAGCGCACGCCGCCGAAGGCGCCGTCGATGCGCTCAGCGCCGTAGCCCAGCGTGAAGTCGAACTCGCCGATGCGTTTGGAAGCAACGCCGTACCAGGCGCTGAACAGGCCGGTGCCGCCGCCGACGTCCTGGGCGCCGATCGCGATCTGCGGAAACCACTCGCGCTCGGCGATGATGCGCGCCTTCGCGTCGAAGGACTTGTCCTTGTAGTCGCCGTAGGCCGTGGGGTCGGACTCGCTGCTGAAGATAACCGGCACGTACTGGATGCGCGTGTAGCGAAAACCCGCCTCCAGCCAGGGCAGGAAGCTGATGCTCGACCAGAACGCGTGGTACGGGCGCTGGAAGCTGTAGCCGGTGCGCCAGGTGCCGTCGGGCGCGAGCCGCGCGTCGGGCATCGCCACCAGGCCGCTCTGGCCGGTGAGGGAGGGGAGCGCCGCGGGTTGCGTTGCGCCGCGCGGCCGGGCTAGGTCGTCCGTAGCCTGGGCCAGCGGCCCAGGGATCAGCAGGAGCAGCGGCAGCAGCCTGCGCATGAGTCGAATCTACCCCCGAAAAAGAAAAGGCCCCGCTAGGGGGCCTTCGCCTGGTCGTTGCCTCTTCAGTGTTGCGTCGTCGACTTTCCGCCGCCCTCGTCGCTCACCGCCGTGCCGATGACCGCCGCGCCCACGCCCACCGCGATCGCCGCGCCGATGCCCGCCGTCGGCGCCGCCACGGTGCCGGCAGCCGCGCCGGCCGCCACGCCCTGCGCCGCCGCCGGGGTCACCGCCGCCGCCACCTGCGCCGCGGCGAGGTTGGAGAACGCGCCGCTCGCCGCGCCCGGCAGCGCGGCGGCCGGAATCGGGGTGGCGAGGGTCGAGGTGCTGGCGATCGAGCCGATCGCGCCGGGTCCGAACACCACCGTGCCGGCGGAGTTGGTGGTGGCGATGGAGCCGTTCACCACGTTGACGTAGGCCGGGTTGACCAGCGCCACCATGAAGTCGGTGCCGCGGATGCCGATGGTGGCCTGCGGCACGCGCAGCGCCACCGTGTTGGGGTTCCTCGCGCCGACCACGCCGGAGATGAAGCGCAGCGCGCCCCTCAGGAGGTCGAACACCGCGCGGTCGCTCCGCGGCTCGGTGGCGCGGTAGCGGAAGTCGGCGATGCGGAAGGTGGTGTTTTCGTTCAGCACCACCTGCTGCTGGTCGTCGAATTTCAGGATCACCTGCGCGCCGGGGCCGGTGTTGATGGTCGTGCCGGTGAACACGCGCTGCGTGTTAATGGCGGCGTCGTTGCCGATGCGCACGTCGCCCTTCATGCTGCTGATGACCGCGTCGGCGAGCGCCGCGGAGCTCAATAGCGCGGCCAGCGTGGCGACGGCAAACTGGATTTTCTTCATCCTTCCCTCCCTGCGGGCGGTTGGCCTAGGGTCCCCCCGGACCATGGCGGCATTCTACAGAGTCCCTGAAATCGGGGTCAGAGCATCATTTGCGCCCGGCGGGGTGCCGACCGTGTGTACGGCTACGCACGTACGGTGGGCCTGCGTTCCGCCCCGCCGCGCCCTGCGCCGAAGCGCGCGATGCGCCAGTAAAGGCCCAGGTAAACGAACGAAAAGCCCGCCGCGTACAGCTGCAGGATCCAGGTCTGGTCGTGGAACAGCCACGCCGGGACCACGGTGAGCAGCGACAGCGAGAGCAGCACGAGCGTGGTGAGGGCGCTCCTCGCCACCGGGTTCTTCGTGCGCACGACCCTGCGGTAAATGAGCGTGTGCAGGTGCAGCCCGTCGGGGTCGGCGGGCGAGCGGCCGCGACGTTTCCTGCGGTACATCGAGAAGAGCGTCTCCCACACCGGGTACCACAGCACCAGCAGCGCGAACCACGGCGAGACTTCCGAATTGCGGTGCACCAGCAGCACCGCGAGTTCCGCGATGGCGAAGCCGAGGAAGTACGCGCCGCCGTCGCCGGCAAACAGCACCCCGCGCGGGAAGTTCCACACCAGGAAGCCGATGGCCGCCGCCATCAGGATCAGCGCCGCGCACAGGATCCTCCCGTCTTGCACCTGCCAGGCGACCGCGGCGATCGCCGCCAGCGCCGCCGTGGCCGTGAGGCCCATCAGGCCGTTCATGCCGTCGACGATGTTGGTCGCGTGCGCGTAGCCGCCCACGGCGAAAAGGGTGAAGCCGAAGGCGACAAGCTCGTAGCGGAACGCGTAGCCGTCGTAGGGCAGGTCGAGGTCCGTGATGCGCCCGTCGAGGAGCAGGTAGGCAACGGCCGCCGCGCCGAAGGCGAACAGGAGCCGGCTGTAGGGCGAGACTTTTCTCGTCAGGTCCTCGAGAAAGCCGCCGGCGAAGGCCGGCAGCGCGGCGATGAGGAAAAGAAGCATCCAGAGCGTGTCCTCGATGTCGCCGATCGCGATCGCACCGGCGAGCACGCCCGCCGCGATGCCGAAGCCGCCGATCCTCGGCACCGGCGTCTTGTGCACCTTCTGCAGGCCCGGGATGGTGTCGTCGATCGACAGCTTCCCGTGCGCCGGGCGCGTGTAGAGCACCAGCCAGCAGACGGCGAAGGAGGCGAGGAGCGAAGCGAGGAAGCCGGTAAGCATCGGTCAGGCATGGTAGCAAGACGGCATGGGGACATAGTCCCCAGGAATGAGGGATGCCGGGGGGATGACGAATGTTGACGCGGGGCGGCGGGGCTTGCGTACGGTGGGCCCACGCGTACGGTGGGCCGACGCGTACGGTGGGCCGACGCGTACGGTGGGCCTTTGGCCCACCCACTTAGGCCAGCCGCGCCGTGACCCTGCGAACGGACTATCTGCATCCGAGATATCTCCAACCCTCGCTTTATTTACCCGCGTCGCGCGAGCACACTGACTGAAAGGGGGCTCGCCGCGCGCTAGCGCGGCCGGGTGAAATTCAGGGGAGGGTGTGCGATGCACTGGCTGCTTCGGGCGGTCGCGTTCGCGATCGCAATGCTGTGCCCGTCGCTCGCGCAGGCGCAGTTCGCCATCGACCGCGCCAACTGCAAGCAGTACGGCGGCACGGCCGACTGCTGGTCGCCGATTATTGGCGAGTGGGACTACAACGTCTGCGGCGAGGTCGGCACTTTCCT
>DASTTC010000343.1:0-2416 GCA_035760345.1 Burkholderiales bacterium
GCAAGGCTTTACGCTGATCGAGTTGATGATCGTGGTCGCGATCATCGGCATCTTGGCCGCGGTGGCGCTCCCCGCGTACCAGGACTACACCATCCGGGCGAAGATGTCCGAGGTGATTCTGGCGCTGAGCGCGTGCCGCACTTCGATTACCGAGGTGTATCAGACGGGTGGAACGGCGCCGGCCGCCAACAGCTGGGGTTGCGAGGGCGTCGTCTCGAAGTACGTCTCGGCGCTGTCGACCGATGCTAACGGCGTGGTGATCGCTACGGTGGGGAACATCAGCGCCAGCGTCAACGGCAGCTGCGTGACCCTGATCCCGATGATCAACGCCACGACGGTGGCGGACTCTGGGTTGAACATGGGTGAAGGCCTCTACGGCTGGATCTGCGGTGGCACGGGTACGGACGTGGCGCAGAACTACCTGCCGGGCTCCTGCCGCGGCAACTAAGCGGGAACTTGCAGGAGAGAAAGGCGCCTTCGGGCGCCTTTTTCATTTCTGCTTCCGCTCGGGCCTTGCGAGCCGCTCGAGCTCGAAGGCGCCGCCGCCGTAACCGAGTTCGTCGGCTCGCCGGTACGCCGCCTTCGCCTCCTCGAGACGTTCCATTCCTTCCAGCGCGAGCCCGAGGCGGTGGTAGAGGAGGCCTTCCGCCGGCTTGAGCTCGATGGCGCGCAGCAGGGACTTCCGCGCAAGCTCGTATTGCTCCTGATGCAGGTGAATCGCGCCCCGTGCGTACACGCAGTGCACGGTCTTGGGGTAGAGCCTTGCGCAGCGCTCGGTAACGGCGATCGCCTTCTCGGGCTCGCCGGCGTAGAGGTACTCGCGCCCCAGGTGATACAGGGTGCGCGATCCCCACGGTATGGGCGCGTCGGGCAGCTTGGCCGCAGCGTCCTCCCAGAGGCGCAGCGGGTGCGAGAACGCCACGAGGCGATCGTGCGCCGAGTAGGCGAGCCCCGCGCATGCGAGCGCGCCAGCGCCGAGCACCGCGGGACGCGGCAGCTTCGAAAGCGCGGCTACCACGATGCAGGCGATCCCGGGGCCCCACAGGTAGCTTCGGTACAGGACGTAGGGTTCCTGAAAGCGCACGGCGCTGAATTCGACGAAGTACAGTACCCAGGCGTAAAGCATGCCGAAGCCCGCCATCGCTAGCGGCCCACGCCGCAGCAGCAGTACCGTGCCAATGACACCCCAGGCGCTGAACGCGGCGATCTTGGCCACGATCCATCCGGCCGTCCATCCCGCGGCGAAATCCACCCGGAGGTCGATGGACATGCCGCCGGGATCGGGCCACAGCCACAGGCCCACGTACTTGAAGAACAGGCCCGCTTGGGTGACCGTGCTCAAGGCGAGCGACGGCTCGACGAGCTCGTCCCCCCAAGCGGCGACGATCTGCGCCGCGATCGCTCCGGCGCTTTCTTCGTAGGCGCTGCCGATGATGCCGAGGCTGCGCAGCGTGACGAAGATCGCAGCCGGCGCGCAGGCGGCCCAGTACAGCGCGACGTGACGCAGGGCCAGCGGACGAGCGGCCCCCGCCAGGAGCGCGAGCAGCGCCACGGCGGCCGGGAGCAGCACGGCATGTTCCTTGGACAGCACCGCGAGCCAGAACAGCAACGCCGCCGAGAGCGCGTCGGCATGACTGCCGCGTCGCAGCCCGCGCAGGAACAGAACTGCGGACACTAGGCCAAACAGCGTCGCCATCACGATGCTGCGCTGGACCAGATACCCCGCGCCGTACACCGCGACGGGATGCAGCGCGAATGCGACGGCGCCGATCGCGGCGCGCAGGGGCGTGTCCGCCTGCGAGTGCGCAGGCAACGCGGCGCGCTGCAGATCCAGCAGCAGGCGGTACAGCAGGAGCGCAACACCGATATGCAGCACAAGACTGGCGATGCGTTGCGCTTCGATCGATTTGCTCCAGAGCACTTCGGTCAGAGCCAGCGTGAAGTACGGCGGCAGCCGCAGGTCCAGGCCCAGCGGGTTCAAGGCGTAGTAGGCGAAGCGGTGGCCCGAAAAGAAGATCCGGTCGTCGAACACCAGGGGGTTGCCCAGGAACGGCAGGTACAGCGCCGCGGTCGCCGCCACGACGGCGAGCACGCCGGCCAGGTGCCATTGTGCAGCGCGGCTCATTCGAAGCGCAGCGCTTCCACCGGGTTGAGGCGCGCGGCCTTGCGCGCCGGGTAGAAGCCGAAGAACACGCCGATCGCGAACGCGAAGGCCACCGCCAGCGCCACCGCGTTGCCCGAGAGCAGGATCTGCCAGCCCGCGAACTGCGCCACGAGCAGGGCGCCGCCCACGCCGAGCAGCACGCCGGCGAGGCCGCCGATCAGCGACAGCGTGACGGCTTCCACCAGGAACTGCCCGAGGATGTCCCGCGTGCGCGCGCCCACCGCCATGCGCAGGCCGATCTCGCGCGTGCGC
>DASTTC010000344.1:0-2049 GCA_035760345.1 Burkholderiales bacterium
ACGCAATCCGAAAAGCCGAATGCCTAGCCGCAAACCCCGGTAAAGCCGCAGGCGCTGCAGAAGTCGCACCCGTCCTTGCGGATCAGCGTGAGGCTGCCGCACTCGGGGCACTTCGCGCCCTGCATCACCGGCGCCATGCCCTTCGCGGGCGCTTCGAGCACGCCCATCCGCTGCAGCGGCGCGCCGTTCTCGTCGAGGATGCCGAGCATGGCGTAGCGATGCAGGATGAGCCGCGCGAGGTAGGACACGGTGGAGGGATAGTTCTGCTGTTTCCTCGAGCCGGGTACGAAGGCGAAAAAGTCGCCCAGCGGCTCGGGGAAATCGAGCAGCTTCTTCAGCTTCATGCCGACCCACGCGGGATCGAGCACGCGCATGTCGAGCGACAGCAGCTTGCACAGCCCGTCCAGCGCGCGCGGGTACTCGCCCGAGAGCCACATCGAGTAGGGGCGCGTGGTGCCGTCGGGCAATGCGATCTCCTTCAGCCCCAGCACGAAGTCGTCGCCGGTGCGCGGGTTGTGCACGTCCACGGTCCAGGACATGGTGCCGTCGGCGCCGGTCTTGGGCTCCTTCAGGCTGAACATCGCGTCCAGCACCGGCGTCGGGCTGGCGAAGGCGTCGGCCTGGCCTTCGCCGGCGAGGCCGCCCAGCTGATCCACGCGCCAGCGCACCAGCTGCGCCAGCGCCGAGACCACGGAAGGCATGTGGCGCTTCTCGCCGTGCGGCGGGAACACCATCTCGAAGGCGTCGTCGCCGGCGGTCTTTGCCAGGGTGTCGAGCTTCAGGCGCAGCCAGCCCGGGTCCTCGGCGCGCATGTCCATCGACAGCGCTTTTGCGATCGCGCCCAGCCCGCGCGGTTGCTCGCTGCCGTTCACCCACACCTCGAAGGCGTGCGCGCCGCCGTTTTCGGCTTCGCCGACGAACACCGCGAAATGGTGCCGCGGATGCTCGATCATGTAGGTCCACGACAGGTTGCCGGCGGAAAACTCGGGCCGACCCGGCCAGCGCAGGCTGGCGAGCACGGGTTCGGGCACTGACGCAATGCGGATGCGCCGATTGACGTCGTCCTCGACGAAGTCCTGCGGCTTGTCCACCGACAGCACCGAGCCCAGCACCTTGTTCGGCCGGTAAGTGGCGAGCCCTTTCAGGCCCGACTTCCACGCCGCGAGGTACAGGTCCTTGAACTGCGCGTAGGGATAGTCCTCGGGCACGTTCACCGTCTTGGAGATGCTGGTGTCGATGAACGGCGCGACGGCGGCGACCATCTGCTCGTGCGCGGCCGCCGAGAGCTCGAGCGCCGTCACGAAAAAGTGCGGGAGCTTCTGCACGTCCCCGCCCTCGGCCTGGTAGCGCCGCCAGGCGTGGTCCTCGACCGGGAACTCCTGCAGCGTGCCATCGGGCATGCGCTTCTTGCGCGTGTAGGTCCAGGAAAACGGCGGCTCGATGCCGTTGGAGGCGTTGTCGGCGAACGCGAGGCTGATGGTGCCGGTCGGCGCGATCGACAGGAGATGGCTGTTGCGCAGGCCGTGCGTGCGGATCTGCGCCTTCACCGCTTCGGGCAGGCGCGCGGCAAAGCTGGTCCCCGAGAGGTACAGGTCCGCGTTGAACAGCGGGAACGCGCCGCGCTCCTCGGCCAGGGCCGCGGACGCGAGGTAGGCGCGGTCGCGCATCGCCTCGGCGATGCGCGCCGCCGTGGCGCGCGCCAGGTCGCTGTCGTAGTGCTGGCGCAGCATGATGAGCGCGTCGCCCAGGCCGGTGAAGCCCAGGCCGACGCGGCGCTTGGCCATCGCCTCGCGGTGCTGCGCCTCGAGCGGCCACGCCGTGACCTCGAGGACATTGTCCAGCATGCGCACCGCGACCTCGACGACTTTGCCGAAGGCCTCGAAATCGAACGCCGCGCCCTCGGAGAACGCGCCGCGCACGAAGCGCGTCAGGTCGATCGAGCCCAGGCAGCAGCAGCCGTAGGGCGGCAGCGGTTGCTCGGCGCACGGGTTGGTGGCCTCGATCGTCTCGCAGTAGTTCAGGTTGTTGTCGCGGTTCATGCGATCGAGG
>DASTTC010000345.1:0-2624 GCA_035760345.1 Burkholderiales bacterium
GGAGCCCAGAACGGGCGAGCGCATCGCGGGACTGCCCGCCCCCGCGCCCGAATGCCGCGTGTTTCATGCCGGGACGCGCGCCGAGGGCAAGGACGTGCTGACCAGCGGCGGGCGCGTGTTGTGCGTCACCGCGCTCGGCGATAACCTGCGCGCGGCGCGCAGCCGCGCCTACGAGGCGGTGGAGCGCATCCGCTTCGAGGGCATGCAGTACCGCAAAGACATCGGGCATCGCGCCCTCAAGAAATGAACCTGGCGGCGGTCCAGGATTACCTCGAGGGATTGCAGGCGTCGATCGTCGCGGCGCTCGAGGCGCTCGACGGCGGCAAGTTCCGTGAGGATCGCTGGACCCGCCCCGAGGGCGGCGGCGGCACCGCGCGCGTCCTCGAGGAAGGGGCGCTATTCGAGCGCGCGGGCGTCAACTTCTCGCGCGTACAGGGCACGAGCCTGCCGCCCTCGGCCAGCGCGTCGCGCCCGCAGCTCGCGGGACGCGCGTTCGAGGCGATGGGCGTATCGCTCGTGCTGCATCCGCGCAATCCCTACTGCCCGACGGTGCATATGAACGTGCGCTGTTTCGCGGCCGGGGATGCGTGGTGGTTCGGCGGTGGCATGGATTTGACGCCCTACTACGGCTTCGAGGAGGATGCGCGGCATTTCCATGCGACGTGCAAGGCGGCGGCGGGCGAGCACTATCCCAGCTTCAAGCGCTGGTGCGACGAGTACTTCTTCGTGAAGCACCGCAACGAACCGCGCGGCATCGGCGGCATCTTCTTTGACGACCTGAACGAACCGGACTTCGACACCTGTTTCTCGACCCTGCGTTCGGTCGGGGCCCATTTCCTTCCGGCCTACGTTCCGATCGTCAAGGCAAGGCGCGATGCGTCTTACGGCGAGCGCGAGCGTGAGTTCCAGGCGTATCGCCGTGGGCGCTATGTCGAATTCAACCTGGTGTACGACCGCGGCACGCTGTTCGGCCTGCAATCGGGCGGGCGCACCGAGGCCATCCTGATGTCGCTGCCGCCGCGCGTGGCGTGGCGCTACGACTGGAAGCCGGACGCTGGCTCAGCCGAAGAACGGCTCTACAAGGAATTTCTCAAGCCGCGCGACTGGGCATAGGGCTACGGCAACTCCCCCGCGCGCCGGTAGTGCGCCTGCGCCTCGCTCCCCTTGTCGAGCCGATCCAGCAATTGCGCCAGCTCCAGGTGCGTGGCGCGCGACTCCTCGAACGCGAGGCTCGCCTCCAGGTAGCTTTGCGCCTTGCCCCAGAGCTCGGCGCGCGCGCACAGCCGCCCCAGCGCCGCCAGCAGCTGCGGCTCGTCCTGACGCTCGAGCAGCCAGCGCTCGGCGCGCTCGATGCGCAGGCGCGCTTCCTCGATGCGCGCGGCGGGCTCCATTTCCGGCAGCTCGCCGTACAACGCAGCGAGCGCCGGCGCCCACTCCGCCGCCAGCGACTTTTCCAGCGCCTCGCGCGCGAGTTCCGCGAGCCCCAGCGCGAGCGCGTGCCGCGCGGCGCTGCCGGCCACGCGCGCGATGGCCTGCTCGCGCGCGGGCATCTTGCGCCAGCGCTCCTTGAACGCGACGCGATCGCCCGCCGCCTGCGCGAGCAGCTCGACATGCGCCTGCACGCGATACTCCTCGGCGAGGCCCGCTGCCAGCGCTTCGCGCTTGGTGAGCTGCGCGGTAATGCGCAGCACTTCGTCCCAATGGCGCAGGCCGCGCTCGGCGCGCAACAGCAGCCTCAGGGTGGCGATGTGGCGCGCACCCGACCCCTGCAGGCTCGTCAGCGCATCGCGCGCCGTGCCGTAATCGCGCTCGCCGATCGCCATCACGGCGCGCGAGAGCATCGCCGCGGTGCGTTGGCCTTCTTCCAGGGCGCGCCCCATCCACAGCTCGCGCCGGTCCGGCTCGCCCAGTTCGTGCGCCGAACGCGCGGCGATGATCGCCGCCAGGCCGGGCGCGGCTCCGCCATCGAAGGCGCGCGCGGCATCCTTCTGCGCGCGCGAGTAGCGGCCCTCCAGCCAGGCCTGCAGCGCGGAGGCGAGCGCCGCCTGGGCGCGATTCAGGTGCCGCCGCGCCCGGTAGGCGCGCACATACGCCGACAAGGCGAGGGTGTGCTGCAGCATGCGCAGGACGATGAAGGCGGCGATGAAGGCGAGCAGCGCGAGCACCGCGAACAGCAGCAGCGACATCTCGACGCGCCAGGCGCCGTAGGCGAACTGCACGTAGCCCTGGTCGAAGCGTCCCAGCACGGCGAGCGCCGCCGCCGCGGCGAACACCGCCACCAGCCAGAACAGCGACCTCATCCCGGCGCGCGGTCGCGGCGCGCCTTGAAGCTGCGCACCGCGTCCAGGCTGTCCGTGATCGACGGCAGCTCGAACCGGATCGGCGAGGCCTCCAGCTCGCTCAGGGTCGCCACCGCATCCGCGACGGGCCTGGCGCGCGGATCGAAGTAGCGCCGCAGCCACTCGCCGGCGGCGCGCAGGTCCGACTGGAACACCGCCTGGTTGCGCGAGAGCAGCGCGAGGCGCGCGTTGAGCAGGCGCAGGCGCAGGTTCTCGCGCAGGAAGTAGGCCTGCGCGGGTTGCAGCAGCGGCGGCTCGGGCGCGTCGACGCGACGCACCACCACC
>DASTTC010000346.1:0-6463 GCA_035760345.1 Burkholderiales bacterium
GGCCAGGTTTGCTGTTGCCAGCAATGCGCGGGACTACTTCAGGCTCTGCTGTCCGGGAACGCGGCTCTCCGGCGCGCCGGTCTGGTTTGGCGTGTTGCTGTCGGTCTGATTCTTCATCGCGGTATTGCGGGACGCGTCCGACTCGGCGGCCTGCTTGTCAGCGCGCTCGCTCGAACCGCTTTCCGGCGCTCCGCTCTTGGCCTGCGTGCCCTCTCGGTTCTTTTCCAAGGCCAAGGTCTGTGCCGCTTCGGCGTCTTGCACGCAGGCGCTGCGCTGACCGGTGGGTAGGGCATCGCACTTCTCGACCGCCGCCTTGTATTCGGCTTTTGCATCGGCGTTGGCTTTCTCCGAAGCGGCGGCCCTGTCACTCGCGGTCTGGTTGTTTGTTCCGCTATTGCCGGACGAGTTTGACTCGGCGGCCTGCTTGTCAGCGCGCTCGATCGAACGGCTCTCCGGGGCACCGCTCGCCGAAGCGGTGGTCTGCGCCGACGTCGAACCACCGGAGGTGGTCTGCGCCTTGTTGGCGTCCGTCGCGAATGAAGGCGACGACAGCATCAAGCCCGCGAAGGATGCCGCGACCAGTGTTGCTAGTTTGCGTTTGTTCATGCATTGCTCCTGAAGATTGTGGGGATGATTTACGGGGAATGCCGCGAGAAGCCGTCATTGCCGTTGCGCTTGCCACGACACGGCGCGACCTTACGGCAGCCGTTAATGCTGTTCCGTACGTCAGCACACCGATGCATCGCGCCGCGCCCCGTGTGCGTGAACGCACAGTTCGCTTGCGCGGAAGGCTTCATGCAGAATCCGGCCATGAATGAAAAGTCTGCGCGCATTGCGCGCTTCTACACGGAGGATGCACTGCGTGCGGGCGGCATTTCGCTCCTGCCCGAGGATTCGGCGCACCACGCCGTGCACGTGCTGCGGCTGCGCGCCGGCGACGAGGTGACGCTGTTCGACGGCCGCGGGGGGGAGTATGCCGGCCGCATCGCGGCCATGGAGCGGCTGCGCGTGTCCGTCGACGTACTCGCGCATCGGCCGGTGGAGCGCGAGTCGCCGCTCGCGGTGACTCTGGTGCAGGGCTTGTCTTCCAGCGACAAGATGGACTTCACCGTGCAGAAAGCCACCGAGCTCGGCATCGCCGTGCTGCAGCCGGTGATCGCCGCGCGCTCGCTCGGGCGGCTGGGCGGCGAGCGCGCGGAGCTCAAGCGCACGCATTGGCAGCGCGTGGCGGTGTCGGCCTGCGAGCAATGCGGCCGCAATCGGGTGCCCGAGGTACGACCCGTGCTGCCGATTGCGGAGTTCTGCCGCAGGAGCGCACCGGCCGGCACGCGCTTGCTGCTTTCGCCCCTCGCGGCGCTCGGGCTGCGCACCGTGAGGCTCGACGCCGCGGTCGCGCTTGCGGCGGGGCCCGAAGCGGGCTTCACGACCGGGGAGGAGGCCCTGCTGGCCGAAGCCGGATTCACGCCCGTGCGCCTCGGCCCGCGCGTACTGCGCACCGAAACCGCCGCGCTCGCGGCGCTCGCGGCGCTCAACGCCCTGGCGGGCGATTTCTGAGCCTTGCCTTAGAATCGCGCGCGAGCCCATGAGCCTCCCGCCGGCCCCCGAAGAATTCGTCCGCTGGTTTCGCCAGACGGCGCCCTACCTGCACGCCTTCGGCGGGCGCACTTTCGTCATCGGCTTTGGCGGCGAGCTGATCGCCGAGCGGGCGCGCTTCGCGCAGTTCATCCAGGACGTGAATCTGCTCGCTGCGCTCGACATCCGCCTGGTGCTGGTGCACGGGGCGCGCCCGCAGATCGAAGCGGAGCTGAAGGAAAAGAAACTGCGTTCGCGCTACGCCAAGGGCCTGCGCATCACGGACGAGGCAGCGCTGGTGGCAGTGAAGCAGGCCGCGGGCGTGCTGCGCGTGGAGATCGAAGCGCTGCTCTCGCAAGGCCTGCCCAATTCCCCCATGGCAGGCGCGGACATCCGTGTGGCCTCGGGAAATTTCATCGCCGCAAGGCCCATCGGCGTGGTGGACGGCGTCGACTACCAGTTCACCGGCCTTGTCCGCAAGGTCGACGCCACCGCCATCGCGCGGCGGCTGCAGGCTGGCGAGGTCGTGCTGGTGCCGCACCTGGGCTATTCGCCGACCGGCGAGGTGTTCAACCTCTCCTGGGAAGACGTGGCCGAGAACGTCGCCAGCGCGCTGCGCGCCGACAAGCTGCTGTTGTTCGTCGATCGGCTGCCTGCGGATCGCAAAGGCGTGGCAATCGGCGAGCTCGCGGCGCGCGAAGCCGAGGGCCTCCTGAAAAAGAGCGACCTCGGCGTGCAGGCCACGCGCGCGCTGCGGCACGCGCTCGCGGCGCTCGCCGCCGGCGTGGGCCGCGCACACCTCATCTCGCGGCGCACCTCGGGGGCGGCGCTGCTCGAGCTTTTCACCCACTCGGGCGTGGGCACCATGATCACCGCCGACCCGGTGCAGCGCCTGCGCGAAGCGCGCATCGAGGACGTGGGCGGCATCCTTGCGTTGATCGAGCCGCTGGAGGCCGACGGCACGCTGGTGAAGCGGGGCCGCGAGCGGCTCGAGCGGGAGATCGCGAACTTCCAGGTGCTCGAGCACGACGGCGTCGTCGTGGGCTGCGCGGCGCTCTATCCGCTGCCCGAGCGCGCCGCGGAGCTCGCTTGCCTCGCCGTGGCGCCGGAGGCGCGCGACACCGGCTACGGCGAGCGGCTGCTGCACGCTTGCGAGACCCGCGCGCGCCAGCTGAAGCTGCGGCGGCTGTTCGCGCTGACGACGCGCGCCGCGCACTGGTTCCTCGCCCAGGGCTTCAAGCCCGCGGAGCCGATCGCACTGCCCGGCGAGCGCCGCGCCCTCTATAATTGGAAGCGCGGCTCCAAAGTGTTCCTCAAGCGGATCTGAGACCCATGGCACGCATGGTGAAATGCATCAAGCTCGGTCGCGAGGCCGAGGGCCTCGATCGCCCGACCTATCCAGGCGAACTCGGCAAGCGCATCTACGAGAATGTCTCCAAGGAGGCGTGGGCACAGTGGCTCAAGCACCAGACCATGCTGGTGAACGAGAACCGCCTGAACCTGGCCGACCCGCGCGCGCGCAAGTACCTGGCCGAGCAGATGGAAAAGCACTTCTTCGGCGAAGGCGCCGACGTCGCCACCGGGTACGTGCCGCCAGCTAAGTAAATAGGGACTGTCCCTATTTACTGCAGAATCTCCTTCTCCACCTCTTCGATCGAGGTGTGGCGCACGTCGCGGCCCTTGACCATGTAGATCACGTATTCGGCCATGTTCTTGGCATGGTCGCCGATACGTTCGATGGCCTTGGCGACGAACAGGATCTCCAGCGACCGGGTGATGGTGCGGGGATCCTCCATCATGAACGTGATCAGCTGGCGCATGATGGCGCGGAAGGCGTCGTCCACCTCGCTGTCCTGCTTCACCACGCGCATGGCTTCGGCCACGTCCAGGCGCGCGAAGGCGTCGAGCGACTGTCGCAGCATCGACAGCGCCCGCTCGGCGACATGCGACAGGTCCATGCGCGGCATGTGCAGGCGTTCGGCGGTGTGGATCAGCTTCGCCATGCGCCCGATCTTCTCCGCCTCGTCGCCGATGCGCTCCAGGTCGGTGATCGTCTTGATGACGGTGATGAGCAACCGCAGGTCGACGGCCGCGGGCTGGCGCCGGGCGATGATATGGCTGCACAGTTCGTCGAGCTCCACCTCCATCGCGTTCACGCGATGGTCGTCGGCGATCACCCGGTCGATCTGCTGCATGTCTCCCGCCGCCAGCGAGTCCATGGCGCGGATAATCTGCTCTTCGACCAGCCCGCCCATCTGCAGCACGCGCGAGCGCACGCTTTCGAGCTCGGCGTCGAATTGCTTGGAGGTATGTTCGGCCATGGTCGCCCAGTCTAGCGCGTTGATATGACTGGAATGTTACGCCTTCCGGACGAGGTTCGCCCGCTGTCCCGCCCTAGCGCTCGGCACGCCACGGCACGAGCTCGCGCGCCGAGCCCACGCCGCGCGCCACCGAGCCCTCGATCACCCGCCCGGCCACACGGCCTTCGAAGTACAAGCCCGCTTCTCGCTCGGTGCCGAGGTGCTCGACGAGCACGAAACTCAGCCGCTCGCCCTCCAGCCGCGCTTCCCAAACATGCGCCGGTGCGCCCTCCAGGAGCGCGCTCGCGCTGATCTCCTGGTAGCGCTGCGCGAACTCGAGTTCGACTTTGCGCGTCCGCGACCCGGCGCCGAGCCACGCATGCCAGCTTCCGGCGACCTTCGCCGGGACGATCCACAGGAGCACGTCCTTGCGGATCGCGGTGCTGCGGTCCGGGCGCCAGTCGCCCATGCCCGAGGAATGCGAGACGATTCGGGTGCCCGGGGCGAGCGCGAGCAACGCCGGCCGCAACTGCAGGTTGAAGTTGGGCGAGAGATACAGCGCCACCACCGTGGCCTCGCGCAGGTCGGTCTTGAACAAGTCCTGCTGCACAAAGCGCACCCGGTGTGCGACCCCGGCCCGCGAAGCGCGCTCGCGCGCCAGGGCAACGAGCGCGCCGTCGAGCTCCACGCCCACGCCGCGCGCGTCGAACTTTGCCGCCGCCGCGATCACCACGCGGCCGTCGCCCGCGCCCAGGTCGTAGACGATGTCGCGCGGGCCGACCTGCGCCAGGCGCAACATCTCGTCCACGGTGGACAGCGGCGACGGCACGTACGGCGCATCGTGCACCGGCCCCGGATCCTGCGCGGCGGCGAATCCGGCCGGCGCGAGCAGGCTCGCGCAAAGCAACAGGCGGACGCAGGCCGGCACGCTACGCCTTCTGCTTGAGTGTCCTCACGCCCCCGGCGCCGCCCAGCAGCAGCAGGTCCGCGGGCCGCCTTGCGAACAAGCCGTTGGTGACTGTGCCGGCAATGTTGTTCAGCTCGGTCTCCAACCGCGGCGGATCCATGATCACCATCCCCCGGCAGTCGAGGACCAGATTGCCGTTGTCGGTCTTGAAGCCTTCGCGCAGCTCGGGGTGGGCGCCGAGCTTGCGCAGCTCGCGCCCGACATGGCTGCGCGCCATCGGGATCACCTCCACGGGCAGCGGGAACTTGCCGAGCACCGGCACGAGCTTGGATACGTCGCAGATGCACACGAACTTCTTCGCCACCGCGGCGACGATCTTCTCCCGCGTCAGCGCGCCGCCGCCGCCCTTGATCATGTACAGGTGCTCGTTGACCTCGTCCGCGCCGTCGATATAGACGGGCAGCTCGTCGACGGCGTTCAAGTCGAACACGTGGATGCCGAGCCGTTTCAGCCGTTCGGCGCTCGCCTCGGAAGCCGCCACCGCGCCTTCGATGCGGCCCTTCATGCGGGCGAGCGCGTCGATGAAGAAATTGACCGTGGAGCCCGAGCCGACGCCCACGATCGCGTCCTCGACGACGTGCTGGAGCGCTTCGCGCGCCACCCGCTGCTTCAGCTCGTCCTGCGTCACGCCTTCTTTCTCTGCGGCGGCATGTCGGTGCACACGCCCTCGAACAGTTCCGCCGCCATGCCGATCGATTCGGACACCGTGGGGTGGGGATGGATGGTCTTGCCGATGTCGGTGGCGTCGGCCCCCATCTCCACGGCGAGCGCGAGTTCGCTGATCAGATCGCCTGCGCCCGTGCCGACGATGCCGCCGCCAAGCAGGCGATGCGAGTCCGCGTCGAAAACGAGCTTGGTGAAACCTTCGTCGCGCGCATTGGCGATCGCGCGCCCCGAGGCCGACCAGGGAAACTTCGCCACGCCGACTTTCGTGCCCGCCTTGTTCGCCTCGTCCTCGGTCAGGCCCACCCAGGCGATCTCGGGATCGGTGTACGCCACCGACGGCACCACGAGCGCGTCGAAGTGCGACTTCTGACCCGCCGCGGCCTGCGCCGCCACGTGCCCTTCGTGCACCGCCTTGTGCGCGAGCATCGGATTGCCGGCAATGTCGCCGATGGCGAAGATATGCGGCACGTTGGTGCGCCGCTGCGAGTCCACAGGGATGAACCCGCGCTCGTCGACCTTGACGCCGGCCTTCTCCGCGCCGATCCGCTTGCCGTTCGGTACGCGACCTACCGACACGAGCACCAGATCATAGGTCTTGGGCTCCTGGCCCTCGATCGAGACGCGGATGCCGCCCTTGGTGGCTTGCGCCTTCGAGGTCTTCGATTTCAGCATCACACGGTCGAAGCGCCTGGCATTGAATTTCTGCCACACCGCGACCAGGTCGCGGTCCGCCCCCAGCATCAAGCCGTCCATCATTTCGACCACGTCCAGGCGCGCCCCGAGCGTCGAATACACGGTGCCCATCTCGAGGCCGATGATGCCGCCGCCGATGACCAGAATGTGCTTCGGCACGCCCTTCAGCTCGAGCGCCCCGGTGGAATCCACGATGCGCGGATCCTCCGGCAGGAAGGGGAGCTTCGCCGCCTGCGATCCCGCGGCGATGATCGCGCTCTTGAAG
>DASTTC010000347.1:0-2283 GCA_035760345.1 Burkholderiales bacterium
GCTGATGGCGCACCCGATGGAGACCGGCCAGCGCAAGGAGGGCGGCAAGGTGGTGCCGTTGCATTTCATTCAGTCGATCACCGCGACGTTGAACGGCAAGCAGGTGTTTGCCGCCGACATCAGCCAGGCGATCTCGCGCAATCCCGTCTTCGCCTTCAAGGTGAAGGGCGCGAAGGCCGGCGACAAGATCGCGATAACCTGGAAAGACAACACGGGCGACACGCGCAGCGACGAGACCACGGTCCGCGGCGGTTCCTGAGCAAGACGAGCCGGGGTCGCAGAAGCCCCGTTCGTTCGACGAACTGGATGGAGGAAATCAAGATGAGACACGCACTCATGGCGGGGCTGGCTGCGGCCCTCGCGGCGGCCCCCGGGTCGCAGGCGCTGGCGCAGTCGGAGGATCCCGTCGCCGCGGAATTCGACAAGTTTCGCGCCGTGCTGGAGCAGGACAACCCGGCGGAGCTCTGGGAAGTGAAGGGCGAGCAGCTGTGGAATTCGCCCGGCGGGCCGAAGAGGGCGTCGCTCGAGAAGTGCGACCTGGGCCTCGGGCCCGGGGTCGTCAAGGGCGCCTACACGCAGATGCCGCGCTATTTCGCCGACGTCGACCGCGTGATGGACGCGGAAGCGCGCATCGTGCACTGCATGATCACGCTGCAGGGTTTCACCTACGCGGAACTCGCCAAGGCGCCCTTCAGCAGCGAGACGCGCACACCGGACCCGGTGTCGATCGTGACCTACGTCGCGGCGCAGTCGGCCGGCATGAAGTTCGCAGTGCCGCAGAATCATCCGCGGGAAAAGCAGGCCTATGCTCTGGGCAAGGAGATTTTCTTCTACCGCGCCGGAACCTACGACTTCTCCTGCACCAGTTGCCACGGGGTGGACGGTCAGCGCATCCGCACTCAGCCGCTGCCGAACTTCACGCGGCCGGAGAAGGCGCTGGCGGCGGTTCAGGGCTGGCCGGGCTACCGCATGACCGGGGGCGTGATGCATTCGCTGCAGTGGCGCCTCAACGACTGCTTCCGCCAGCAGCGGTTTCCGAAGCCCGACTACACCTCGGAAACCCTCAGTGCGCTCATTTCTTACGTCACCGTGAACTCCAACGGCCAGGTCTACAAGGGCCCGGGCATCAAGCGCTAGGAGAGCCAAGCGATGAAAATCACGACTCTTGCAATGTTGGCCGGCGGCGCCGCGCTGCTCGCGTCCTGCGCCACGGGACCGGGGGCTGCGCGCAGCGAAGCGATCTCCATGATGAAGCGCGACTTCAAGACACAAGGCATCGCCGGGCTGGAGCGCCTCAATCAGGACAAGGTGCAGGCCGCGTGCGACCAGCATGGCAACAACCCGCCGCCTGGCGTGGTGGCCGCGCTGCAGAAGGAGCAGATGGCCGCCATCAAGTGGCCCGCCGACGGCAAGCTGATCGGGGACTGGAAGGCCGGCGAGAAAGTCGCGCAGAACGGCCGCGGCATGGCTTGGAGCGACAAGGGGCCGGTCGGCGGCAGCTGCTACAACTGCCACCAGATCGGCCCGGCGACCACCTCCTTCGGCACCATCGGGCCGAGCCTGTACCAGTTCGGCAAGGCGCGCGGCTACAGCGAGGGCGTGCAGCGCTACGCCTACGGCAAGATCTACAACGCCAAGGCGTACAACCTGTGCTCGCAGATGCCGCGCTTTGGCCACACGGACTCGCTCTCCGAGCAGCAGATGAAGGACCTCACGGCCCTGCTGATGGACCCGGCTTCGCCGGTCAACCGGTAAGGCGCGGGGCCGTTCCCTCGAGCGGCGCGATCGAGCGCTTCGCGCGCAAATAACGAGCGGCGAGTTCCCACACGGGCTTGCCGCTCGCGCCTTCGGCCACCGGCGCCCAGCCGGCCACCTTGTAGCGCTTGCCGGCCTCGATCGGGCGGCCGCCGAGGCGCATGTCCGAGATGCGCGCTCCCGCGCCAGCGTTCAGGTTGCAGGCGTAAGTCATCCCGCCCACGCGCACCATGTCACCGCCTTGCTGCCGGTAAGGATCGGGATTGAACGAGTTGTCCGCGATGTCTTCCAGGATCTCCCTGATCTGCGCCCCCGTGAGCTCGTTGAGCGTCGACTGCGGGTAGGTGATCGCAGTCTGGTCCATGAGGTGCTCGAACGTGATGGCGTCGCCCGGCAGCAGCGTGCTGCCCCAGCGAAAGCCCGGCGAGAAGGCGATCTCGGCGTTCTTCTCCGCGAGCAGCGCATCCAGCAGCAGCTGGTCCCAGGTGCCGTTGAAGGTGCCGCGGCGGTACAGGAGCCCCTCGGTCA
>DASTTC010000348.1:0-2682 GCA_035760345.1 Burkholderiales bacterium
CTGCTTGAGTCGGTGGTGGGCGGCGAGCGCTTCGGCCGCTATTCCTTCATCGGCCTGCCCTGCGCCGAGCGCATCGAGGCGCGCGGCGACCAGGTGCGACGCCTGCTGCGGGACGCGCGCGGCGCCGACGTGTGCCTGGAGCAGGCGCAAGGCGATCCGCTCGAGTATGTGCGCGGTTATCTTGCGCGCCATCGCGTGGCGCCGGCCCCGGGCGAGCTCAAGTTTCCCGGCGGGCTCGCGGGCTACTTCGGCTACGAACTGGTGCGGCACGTGGAGCCGCACGCGCTCGGTGCGCCCAAGCCCGACGCACTGGGCAACCCGGACATGCTGCTGCTCGTGTCCGACGAGCTGGCGGTGGTGGACAACGTGCGGGGCAAGCTGCACCTCGTCGTGTACGCCGATCCGCGGCAGGCGGGCGCACTGGCCGCGGCGCGCGAGCGGCTGGGGCAGCTGCGCGCACGCCTCGCCGCGCCGCTGCCGGAGAGCCTGATCCTGGCGCAGCCGCGCGCAGGCGACCCGCCGACGCCGCTGAGCTGCTCGTTCACGGAACCCGACTTCCTCGCCGCCGTGCGTCGCTGCAAGGAATACGTCTACGCCGGGGACTGCATGCAGGTGCAGGTATCGCAGCGCACCAGCCGCGCATTCCGCGCGCCGCCGATCACCCTGTACCGCGCCCTGCGCGGGCTGAATCCCTCGCCCTACATGTTCTATTTCGATTTTGGGGATCACCACGTGGTCGGGGCTTCGCCCGAGATCATGGTGCGGGTCGCCGGCGACAGGGTCACGCTGCGTCCGATCGCCGGCACGCGGCCGCGCGGGCCGACGCCCGAGGACGACGCGCGCATCGCCGGGGAGTTGCTCGCGGACCCCAAGGAGCGTGCCGAGCACGTGATGCTGATCGACCTCGGCCGCAACGACGTCGGCCGCGTGGCCGCGACGGGAAGCGTGCGGGTGACCGAGCAGATGGTGGTCGAGCGCTACTCGCACGTGATGCACATCGTGTCCAACGTGGAAGGGCGCCTCGCGCCGGGTCTGGACGCGATCGACGTGTTCAAGGCGAGCTTTCCCGCCGGCACGGTCACCGGTGCGCCCAAGGTCCGCGCCCTGCAGATCATCGACGAGATGGAGCCGGTGAAGCGCGGCCTCTACAGCGGGGCGGTCGGCTATCTCGGTTTCAACGGCGACATGGACGTGGCGATCGCCATTCGCACCGCGGTGCTGAAGGATGCGCAGCTGCATGTACAGGCGGCCGCCGGGGTGGTGGCCGATTCCGATCCGCAATCCGAGTGGCAGGAGACCCGGCACAAGGCGCGCGCCATTTTGAAGGCGGCGGAACTGGCCGCGGCGGAAGGCGCGTCATGATCCTGGTGCTCGACAACTACGATTCGTTCACCTACAACCTGGTGCAGTACCTGGGCGAGCTCGGTGCCGAGGTGCGCGTCGCGCGTAACGACCAGGTTGGCCTGGAGGAGATCGCGCAAATGCGCCCCGAGCGCCTCGTCATCTCGCCCGGGCCCGGCACACCGGACACTGCGGGCGTCACGCTCGCGCTGATCGGGCGCTTCGCCGGCGCCGTGCCGATCCTCGGCGTGTGCCTGGGACACCAGGCGATCGGCCAGGCGTTCGGCGGCAAGGTGGTGCGCGCGGGGCAGGTGATGCACGGCAAGGTGTCGCGCATCCGCCACGACGGCCGAGGGGTGTTCGCCGGCGTGCCCGAGGATTTCATCGCCACCCGCTATCACTCGCTGGTGGTGGAGCGCTCGAGCCTGCCCGCGGCGCTCGAAGTGACGGCAGAATCGGAGGACGGCGAGATCATGGGACTGCGCCACCGGCAGCTCGCCGTCGAGGGCGTGCAATTCCATCCGGAAGCGCTGCTCACCGAGCACGGGCACCAGATGCTGGAGAATTTCCTCAGGGGAGAAAAGCCATGAAGCAGATCACGGTCGCGGAGGCGATCCAGAGAACGGTGGAGCACCGCGAGGTGTTCCACGACGAAATGCTGCACATCATGCGCCAGATCATGCGCGGCGAGCTGACGCCGGCCCAGATCGGCGGCTTCATCGTAGGTCTGCGTGTGAAAAAGGAGACCATCGGCGAGATCGCCGCGGCGGCGCAGGTGATGCGCGAGTTCGCCACGCCGGTGAAGGTGGCGGACGCGCAGCACCTCGTGGATACCTGCGGCACCGGCGGCGACGCGGCGCACACCTTCAACGTATCCACGGCCTCGGCCATCGTCGCCGCCGCCGCGGGCGCCCGGGTCGCGAAGCACATGGGACGTTCCGTCTCGTCGGCCTCGGGCAGCGCGGAGGTGCTCGAGGCGCTCGGCGCTCGCATCGCGCTGACGCCGGAGCAGACCGGGCAGGCGATCGACAAGCTCGGCCTGGGGTTCATGTTCGCGCCCTCGCACCACGCGGCCATGAAGCACGCCGCCCCGGTGCGAAAGGAATTGGGCGTGCGCACGATTTTCAACATCCTGGGCCCGCTCACCAATCCGGCGGGCGCGGCGAACCAGGTGATGGGCGTGTTTCACGTCGACCTCGTCGGCATCCAGGTGCGCGTGCTGCAGCGCCTGGGCTCGAAGCACGTGATGGTGGTCTACGGCCTGGAGGGCCTGGACGAGATCTCGATCTCGGGCGAGACCATGGTGGGCGAGCTGGTGAACGGCGAGATCAACGAGTACAC
>DASTTC010000349.1:0-3187 GCA_035760345.1 Burkholderiales bacterium
CGACGCCCTGGATACGTACATTCCGCAGCCCAAGCGGGCGGTGGACGGGCCGTTCCTGATGCCGGTGGAGGACGTGTTTTCCATCTCGGGCCGGGGCACGGTGGTCACGGGCCGGGTGGAGCGCGGCATGTTGAAGGTGGGGGAAGAAATCGAGATCGTGGGGCTCAAACCCACGCTGAAGACGGTGTGCACGGGCGTGGAGATGTTCAGAAAGCTCCTGGACGAGGGCCAGGCCGGGGACAACGTGGGCATCTTGCTGCGCGGCACCAAGCGCGAAGAGGTCGAGCGCGGCCAGGTGCTTGCCAAGCCGGGCTCGATCACGCCGCACGCGAAGTTCGAGTGCGAGGTGTACGTGCTCTCCAAGGAAGAGGGCGGGCGGCATACCCCGTTTTTCAACAATTACCGGCCGCAGTTTTACTTCAGGACCACGGACGTGACCGGCGCGGTGGAGCTGCCGAAGGGCACCGAGATGGTGATGCCGGGGGACAACATCAAGATGATCGTGACGCTGATCACGCCGATCGCGATGGAGCAGGGCCTGCGCTTTGCCATTCGCGAGGGTGGCAAGACCGTGGGCGCCGGCGTCGTCGCCAAAGTGCTCGAGTAGACACATAGGGGCATAGCTCAACTGGCAGAGCGTCGGTCTCCAAAACCGAAGGTTGGGGGTTCGATTCCCTCTGCCCCTGCCAACAAACGAACATGGCCGCCATTGACACTTTCAAGCTCGTCGTCGCCGTTGCGCTGGTCGCCTGCGGGATCGCGGGCTTCTACTGGCTGTCCGACAGCCCGCTGGTGCTCCGGGTGCTGGCGGTGGCGGCAGGACTGGGCGCGGCAGCGGCGGTGGCGGTCGTTTCCGCCCCCGGACGCGAGTTCGTCGTGTTCGCGCAGGAAGCCGTGGTCGAAGTCAAGAAGGTGGTATGGCCAACGCGCAAGGAGACCGTGCAGACGACCGCAGCGGTGTTCGCGTTCGTGGTGGTCATGGCGTTGTTTCTTTGGCTCAGTGACAAAACGTTGGAGTGGGTTCTCTACGACCTGATTCTCGGATGGAGAAAAACCTGAAGCAGCCCGAAGCAGGAAAGCGCTGGTACGTGGTGCATGCCTACTCCGGCTTCGAGAAGTCGGTGCAGCGCGCGCTGGAGGATCGCATTACGCGCGCCGGCATGCAGGGCCTGTTCGGCAAGATCCTGGTCCCCGTGGAAGAAGTCATGGAGATGAAGGGCGGCCAGAAGCACATGTCCGAACGCAAGTTCTTTCCCGGCTACGTGCTGGTCGAGATGGAGATGAATGACGACACGTGGCACCTGGTGAAAAGCACCAACAAGGTGACGGGATTCATCGGCGGCAGCGCCATGCGGCCGACGCCCATTTCGGAAAAGGAAGTGGACGCCATCATGCAGCAGATGCGCGAAGGCGTGGAGAAGCCCAAGCCCAAGGTGCTGTTCGAAAATGGCGAGATGGTGCGCGTGAAGGACGGTCCGTTCACCGACTTCCAGGGAACGGTGGAGGACGTCAACTACGAGAAGAGCCGATTGCGGGTGGCAGTCACGATTTTTGGGCGCTCGACACCCGTCGAGCTGGAGTTCGGCCAGGTCGAGAAGGCCTGAGCGGTTTACGCGGGGAGGGCGCAGGGTCGCCCGCTTGCACCCGATAGGAGCTTGTCATGGCGAAGAAGATCGTTGGTTTCGTGAAGCTGCAAGTGCCCGCGGGGAAGGCGAATCCGTCGCCGCCCATCGGTCCCGCCCTCGGTCAGCGCGGCCTCAACATCATGGAGTTCTGCAAGGCGTTCAACGCGCAGACGCAGAAGGTGGAACCCGGCTTGCCGCTGCCTGTGGTGATCACGGCGTACGCGGACAAGAGTTTCAGCTTCATCATCAAGACGCCGCCGACCACGGTCCTGATCAAGAAGGCCGCCGGCATCGAATCGGGCAGCGCGAAGCCGCTCACCGACAAAGTCGGCAAGATCACGCGCAAGCAGGTCGAGGAGATCGCGAAGGCGAAGATGCCCGATCTGACGGCCAATGACCTCGAGGCGGCCATGCGCACGGTGGCCGGCAGCGCTCGCTCGATGGGCATCCTGGTGGAGGGCCTGTAGATGGCCTCCGTCTCCAAGCGCAGGGGCGCGATCGTCGGCAAGGTGGACCGCGCCAAGGCCTATCCCGTCATCGATGCGATGAAGCTGGTCAAGGAAACCGCGACGGCAAAGTTCGACGAGGCCGTGGATGTCGCGGTGAATCTTGGAGTGGACGCGAGCAAGTCCGACCAGACCGTGCGCGGTGCCGTCGTATTGCCGGCAGGGACCGGCAAGACGGTGCGCGTCGCAGTGTTCGCGCAGGGGGAGAAAGCGGAAGCCGCGAAGGCCGCGGGCGCCGATGTCGTCGGCATGGAAGACCTCGCCGAGAGCGTGAAGTCCGGCAAGCTGGACTTCGATGTCGTCATCGCCGAGCCGGCAGCCATGCGCGTGGTCGGTCAGCTCGGCCAGGTTCTGGGGCCGCGCGGCCTGATGCCCAATCCCAAGGTCGGGACGGTCACGCCGGACGTGGCCACCGCCGTCAAGAACGCCAAGGCCGGTCAGGTGCAGTTTCGCGCCGACAAGACGGGGAACGTCCAATGCACGATCGGGCGGGCGTCGTTCACGGCGGAGCAGTTGCGCGACAACCTTACGGCGTTGGTGGACGCGCTCAACAAGTCGAAGCCGCAGCATACCAAGGGCATTTACCTGAGGAAGCTTTCGGTCTCGAGCACGATGGGGGTCGGGGTGCGAGTGGACCCGGCATCCTTGCTGGCGCAGTGAAGCACGATGCAACTTTGGGCTGCCGCCGTTCGAAACGAACGGCTGCTGTCAAAGACCGTAGGGGCCCGGTGGGCTTAAACGAACAGTTGCCCTACGCAGACGGCGCACCCGAAGCAGGAATTCGATTGGGGTTCCTGGTTCAAGGTCGCCATGGTGGAGGTCCGCAAGCGGACCTTCGTTTGATCAACGCAAGGAGGTAGACCTTGAGTCTCAGTCTGGAACAAAAGCAGGCGGTCGTTGCCGAGATCGCGGCGCAGCTGGCCAAGGCCCAGGCGGTCATCGTCGCGGAGAATCGCGGCCTGAGCGTCGAGGCGGTGACCGGATTGCGCGCGAAGGCGCGCAAAGCCGGGCTTTACCTGCGCGTGCTGAAGAACACGCTCGCACGGCGCGCCGTCA
>DASTTC010000350.1:0-2457 GCA_035760345.1 Burkholderiales bacterium
AAGGCATGAATTCCATCGCCGGCATCACCTGGGAGCGGCTGGAGCGCGATTCCTGCGTGGTCTACCCTTGCGAAAACGAGGGCGACCCGGGGCAGCCCGTCGTCTTCACCGAGGTGTTCCCGACCGCGACCGGGCGCGCCAGGTTCGTGCCCGCCGACCTGATCCCGGCGGACGAGCGTCCGGACGCCCAGTACCCGGTGGTACTCATCACCGGGCGGCAGCTGGAGCACTGGCATACCGGCGCCATGACGCGCCGCGCCGGGGTGCTGGACGCGATCGAGCCCGAGCCCGTGTGCTCCCTCCACCCGCTCGACCTCGCCGCCCTGAAGGCCAAGCCCGGCGACCTGCTCACCGTGCAATCGCGGCGCGGCAAGATTTCCCTTTATGCGCGGGTCGACGAAGGCACGCCGCGCGGCGCGGTGTTCATCCCGTTCGCGTTCTACGAAGCGGCGGCGAACGTCCTGACCAATCCGAAGCTCGATCCGTTCGGCAAGATCCCGGAGTTCAAGTACTGCGCGGTGCGCGTTACCAAGGGTGGCACGCAGCCGGGCGACCCCGGCTACGGCAAGGGCCGCTCGCTTGCGCTGACCTCGGGCGCTTGACCTCAGTCAAGGGGCGGCGCGCGCCCGCTCGCCTATAGTCCCGGCGGACTACTCCGGGGAATCCGCCATGCCGTCCGACATCGAAATCGCGCAGGCCGCGAAGCTCAAGCGCATCAGCAAGGTGGCGCTCGAGCGCCTGGGCATCGCCGAGGAGCACCTCGAGCCCTATGGCCACTACAAGGCCAAGATAGCGCTGAAGTACCTCGACACGCTGAAGGAAAAAAAGGACGGCAAGCTGGTCCTGGTCACCGCCATCAGCCCGACGCCGGCGGGCGAGGGCAAGACCACCACCACGGTCGGGCTGGGCGATGCGCTGAACCATATCGGCAAGAAGGCCGCCATCTGCCTGCGCGAGCCTTCGCTGGGGCCGGTATTCGGCGTAAAAGGCGGCGCTGCCGGCGGCGGCTACGCGCAGGTAGTGCCGATGGAAGACATCAACCTGCACTTCACCGGGGATTTCTCCGCCATCGCGCTGGCCAACAACCTGCTGGCGGCGATGCTCGACAACCACATCACGCAGGGCAACGACCTCGGCATCGACGTGCGCCGCATCCAGTGGCGGCGAGTGGTCGACATGAACGACCGCGCGCTGCGCGAGATCGTGGTGGGCCTGGGCGGCACGGCCAACGGCTATCCGCGCCAGGACGGCTTCGACATCGTGGTGGCCTCCGAAGTGATGGCGATCTTCTGCCTCGCGACGTCGCTGGAGGACCTGAAAAAGCGCCTGGGCAGCATCGTCGTCGCCTACACGCGCGAGGGCCAGCCGGTGCACGCGCGCGACCTGAACGCCCATGGCGCGATGACCGTGCTGCTGAAGGATGCGCTCGCGCCCAACCTGGTGCAGACGCTGGAGAACAACCCGGCGTTCATCCACGGCGGCCCGTTCGCCAACATCGCGCACGGCTGCAATTCCGTGATCGCCACGCAAAGCGCGCTCAAGCTCGCCGACTACGTGGTGACCGAGGCGGGCTTCGGCGCCGACCTCGGCGCGGAGAAGTTCCTCGACATCAAGTGCCGCAAGACCGGCCTGCGGCCGAGCGCCGCGGTGATCGTCGCCACCATGCGCGCGCTCAAGTACCACGGCGGCGTCGACGTCAAGGAGGTGAGCAAGGAGAACCTCGCGGCGCTGGAAAAGGGCCTCGTCAACCTCGAGCGCCACGTCGAGAACGTGGGCCAGCTGTTCGGCATTCCCTGCGTGGTCTCGATCAACAAGTTCACCTTCGATACCGAGGCGGAAATCAATCTGGTGAGCGAGCGCATGAAGAAACTCGGCGTCGACGTGGTGCTCGCCTCGCACTGGGGCGACGGCGGCAAGGGCGCCGCCGAGCTGGCGAAGATCGTGGTCGGGCTGTGCGCGAAGCCTTCGCGGCCGACCTTCGTCTACGAGGACGCCGACCCGCTGTGGGACAAGATCAACAAGATCGCGAAGAAGGTGTACCGCGCCGCGGAAGTGACCGCGGACGCCAAGGTGCGCAACCAGATCAAGCAGCTGCAGGAATCGGGCTACGGCCACTACCCCGTGTGCGTGGCGAAGACGCAGTCATCCTTCACCACCGACGCCAAGGTGCGCGGCGCGCCCGACGGGCACGTGCTCAACGTGCGCGAGGTGCGCCTCGCCGCGGGCGCGGAATTCGTGGTGATGATCTGCGGCGACATCATGACCATGCCCGGGCTGCCGAAGGTGCCCTCGGCCGCGAAGATCGACCTGGTGGAGGGGAAGGTGGTGGGGCTGTTCTAGCGCGGTTTGCGCCGCAGGCGCAGGTTGAGCATCTCCACGGCCACCGAAAAGGCCATGGCGAAGTAGATGTAGCCCTTGGGCACGTGGAAGTCCAGCCCGTCGGCCACCAGCGCCATG
>DASTTC010000351.1:0-3155 GCA_035760345.1 Burkholderiales bacterium
GTAGCCCTCGTCGTCCATGATGCCGATGTCGCCCGTGTGCAGGAAGCCGCCCGAGTCGATCGCCTTCGCCGTTTCTTCCGGGCGCTGCCAGTAGCCCTTCATCACCTGCGGGCCCTTGATGCAGATCTCGCCCGGCTGGCCAAGGGCGACATCCTGGTTGTCGTCGTCGCGGATGGCGATATAGGTCGAGGGCACGGGCAGCCCGATCGAGCCGTTGTACTCGCTGAGGCTGGCTGGGTTCATGGTGGCGACGGGGCTCGTCTCGGTGAGGCCGTAGCCCTCGCGCAGCACCTTGCCCGTGGCCTTCTTCCAGCGGTCCGCCACCGCCTTTTGCACCGCCATGCCGCCGCCGACGCAGACCTTCACGTGCGAAAAATCGAGCTTGTGGAACTCCGCATTATTGAGGAAGGCGTTGAACAGCGTATTCACGCCGGTGATGATGTTGTAGCGGTGCTTGCCGAGTTCCTTCACGAACGCCGGGATGTCGCGCGGGTTGGTAATCAGGATGTTGAATCCGCCCATCTTCGCCATCAGCAGGCAATTCACGGTGAGCGAGAAGATGTGGTAGAGCGGCAGCGCGGTGATGATCACCGGGTTCTCGCCCTCCAGCGACTGGATCAGGTTGGGCGAGGCCTGCGCGATGTTGGCGAGGATGTTCTCGTGCGTGAGCATGGCGCCCTTGGACACCCCCGTGGTGCCGCCGGTGTACTGCAGGAACGCGAGGTCGCCGTGGCCCACCTCGAACGGCTTCATCGGCAGTCCCGCGCCCTGCTTCAGCACCGCGTTGAAGCGCTCGGCGCCCGGCAGCTCGAATGCGGGCACCATCTTCTTCACGTTCCGCAGCACGAAATTGACGATGTGCCCCTTCACCCCGAGCAGGTCGCCCAGCGCCGCCACCACGATGTGCTTCACGGGCACGCGCGGCAGCACCTCTTCGAGCGTGTGCGCGAAGTTCTCCAGGATCACGATGACGTCGGCGCCGGCGTCCTTCAGCTGGTGCTCGAGCTCGCGCGCCGTGTACAGCGGGTTCACGTTCACCACCGTGTAGCCGGCGCGCAGCGTGCCAAACAGGGCGACCGGATACTGCAGGCAGTTGGGCATCATGAGCGCGACGCGCGCGCCCTTGGGCAGGCCCTTGGATTGCGCCCAGGCGGCGAAGTCGCGGCTCATCTTGTCGATCTGGGCGAAGGACAGCGTCTTGCCCATGCTGTGGAACGCGGGGCGCTCGGCGAATTTCTTGCAACTGTGCTCGAACAGCTCGCCCACAGACTTGAATTCGTCCCAGGTCACGTCCGCGGGCATGCCGGGGGGATAGCTCTTCAGCCAGATGCGTTCCATGGTCCTCCTCCTTGGGGGGGATGATACTAGCGCGCGCGGCGGAATAGCCTGGAGACGAGGGGCGCGGCGAGGCACCCCGCGCCGATTGCCGCATAGCCGCAAACCCAGGCGAAATGGCTTGTCTGCCCGCCCGCCAGGTCGAGCGCCGCGCCGAATACCGTCGGCCCGAGCATGCCGCCGCCGAAGCCGACGAGCGAGTAAAGGCCCATTGCCGCCCCGCGCAGCTCCGTGGGCGCCGACGCCACCAACCCCGCCGTGAGGGTGGCCGATTCGCCCATCACGAGCATCGAGTACGCCACCAGGATCGCCACCACCACCGCCCAGTGCAGCGGCGCCGAGAACGCGAGCGCGATGCCGGCCAGGGACGACGCGGTCATCACCATGAGGATCCAGGGCCGGCGGCCGACGCGCAGCGCCATCTCGTTGCCGAGGATGGAGGCGGGGACTGCCGCCATGTTCACCGCCGCCGCGATCGACGTCGCACTCCACGGCGCGGCGCCCGAGACGCCCGCGCCCGCGGCGAAGGCGAGGAACGCCACCATCCACGCGCGCGAGCCGAAGAGCTCCAGGCAATGCACGCCGTAGCCCAGGATGTAGCCGGTCGAGGCGCGGTTGGAAACAATCCGTCGCCATGCGGCCAGCGGAAACAGGATCGAATGCGTGCTGCCGGAGGGTTTTTTTGCCGGCAGGCTCGCGAACACCATGAGCCCTGACACCGCCGAGCCCGCCGCGCACAGAACGAACGCGGTGCTCCATCCCCACACCGGCTCGATCCACCCGGCAAAGGCAAAGGACAGCGCCGCGCCAATGCCGAAAAAGGACGTATAGAACGCAATGTAGCGGCTCTGCGCCGGGCCATGCACCACGTCCGAGAGCAGCCGCAGGCCGGGCATGTAGGTGCCGGCAATGCCCGCGCCGAGCAGCGCCTGAAATGCGCTCGCCCTCAGCACGCCCTCGGCCCCGAGGCCAAAGCCCGCGCAGCCCGCGAGCGCCAGCGCGCTCCCCGCCACGTACACCCAGCGCGCGTCGACGCGATCGGTGAGCGCGGTCCAGGCGGAGACGGTCGCGATGTAGCCGGCGAAAAAGCAGCTGCCGATGATCCCGGCTTCGGCATTCGAGATCTGCCATTCGGCCTGCAGCTGCGGCAGCAGCGCCGGATAGGTCGAAAAACCCAGCATCGAGAAGACGTGGGCGGTAATGAGAATAATAGGGACAGTCCCCATTTTTTCGCTCTGCGGAATAATGGGGACCGTCCCTATTTGGCAACTACTTGTTCTTGAAGGAGGGCTTTCTTTTCTCGACGAAGGCGGCCATGCCCTCTTTCTGGTCGTCGAGGGCGAACTGGGAGTGGAACAGGCGCCGCTCGAACAGCACGCCCTCGGCGAGCGAGGTTTCGTAGGCGCGGTTGATGGATTCCTTGGCCATCATCGCCACGGGCAGCGAATAGGCGGCGATTTTCTCCGCCATCGCCAACGCTTCGTCCATGAGCTTGTCGACCGGCACGACGCGCGACACCAAACCCGCGCGCAACGCCTCCTGCGCATCCAGCATGCGTGCGGTGAGGATCGCGTCCATGGCGATCGCTTTCGACGTGAAGCGCGGCAGGCGCTGGGTGCCGCCCGAGCCCGGCATGATGCCCAGGTTGATCTCGGGCTGGCCGAATTTGGCATTATCCGCGGCGATGGCGAGGTCGCACATCATGGTGAGCTCGCAGCCGCCGCCGAGCGCATAGCCCGCCACCGCGGCGAGCACGGGTTTGCGGATATTCTTCAGGTGCTCCCAGTCGCGCGTGATGTAGTTCTGCCGGTAGGCGTCCA
>DASTTC010000352.1:0-2224 GCA_035760345.1 Burkholderiales bacterium
GCACCGGCGAAACGAAGCCCATGGCGAGCAGCACGAGGTCGGCGGGCATCTCGAACTCCGAGCCCGCAACTTCCACCGGCTTGCCGTCCTTCCATTCGAGCCGCACTGCGCGCAGCGCCTTTACCCGGCCGTTCTCCCCGATCAACGCCTTGGTGGCAATCGACCAGTCGCGCGCCACACCTTCCTCATGGGATGACGAGGTCCGCAGCCGCGTCGGCCAGTAGGGCCACACCGGATTGAGCTCCGGGTCGGGCGGCATGGGCAGGAGCTCGAACTGCGTCACCGATGCGGCGCCGTGGCGGTTGGACGTGCCCACGCAGTCCGAACCGGTGTCGCCGCCGCCGATGACGACGACGTGCTTGGCGCTCGCCCAGAGGTCGTCCACGTTCTTGTCGCCCGCCACGCGCCGGTTCTGCAGCGGCAGGAAGTCCATGGCGAAGTGCACCCCGTCAAGGTCGCGTCCCGGCACCGGCAGGTCGCGCGGCAGCTCGGCGCCACCGGCGAGGACGACGGCGTCGAAGTCCTGCAGCATCTTTTGCGCCTCCACCGGACGCGCCTGGCGGTTGCCCGCGCCCACGGGCGCGGCTCCGATCACGTGGTTGACGCGGAACTCGACGCCTTCGGCCTGCATCTGTTCGATACGGCGATCGATCAGCCACTTCTCCATCTTGAAGTCCGGGATGCCGTAGCGCAGCAGGCCGCCCAGTCGATCGTTCTTCTCGTACACCGTGACCGCGTGCCCGGCGCGCCCGAGCTGTTGCGCGCAGGCGAGGCCCGCAGGCCCCGAGCCGATCACGGCCACCTTCTTGCCGGTCTTCTGCACGGCGGGCTGCGGCGCCACCCAACCGCTCTCCCAGGCCCGGTCGATGATCGCGTGCTCGATCGACTTGATACCCACCGGGTCAGCGTTGATGCGCAGCACGCAGGCTTCTTCGCACGGCGCCGGGCAGATGCGGCCGGTGAACTCCGGGAAGTTGTTCGTCGAATGCAGCGTGTCGATGGCGAGCTTCCAGTCGCCGCGGTACACCAGGTCGTTCCAGTCGGGAATGATGTTGTTGACCGGGCACCCGGACATGCAGAACGGCGTGCCACAGTCCATGCAGCGCGCCCCCTGGATCTTTGCTTCCTCGTCGGACAGATGCAGGATGAATTCGCGATAGTGCTTCTTGCGTGCGTCCGTGCTTTCGGTCGCTTCCTGGAGCCGCTGATACTCCAGGAATCCGGTGACTTTCCCCATGGCTATGCCGCCTGCTTCCTGCCGGAAGCGGCCAGCTCGCCGAGCGCGCGCCGGTACTCCTTCGGAAACACCTTGACGAAACGCGCCCGGTACTCGGTCCACTTCTCGAGGACCTGCTGCGCGCGCTTGCTGCCGGTGCACTTGAGGTGCGCTTCGATCAGCCGGCGCAGATTCGCTTCGTCGGTCTGCCCGAGGTGCCAGAGTTCGTGCCCGCCCTTCGCCTGCTGCTCGACCTCGGCCAGCACCGGCTCGAGGTCGACCATCGCCGGATTGCAGCGCTGCGCGAAATCCCCGTCGAGGTCGAGCACGTAGGCAATGCCGCCGGACATGCCCGCGGCAAAATTGCGGCCGGTGCTGCCAAGCACCGCGACCGTGCCGCCGGTCATGTACTCGCAGCCGTGGTCGCCCACGCCTTCCACCACGGCCACGGCGCCGCTGTTGCGCACGCCAAAGCGTTCGCCCGCCCGCCCGCCGATAAACACGGTGCCGCCAGTGGCGCCGTAGAGGATCGTGTTGCCCGCCATCACTGGCGGCTCGGCCGGGTCTGCAGCGTCGCGCGGCGGGGCAATCACCAGCCGCCCGCCGGTCAGGCCCTTGCCCACATAGTCGTTGGCCTGGCCGTGTAGGGTCAGGTTCAGGCCGGGCACGCCAAACGCGCCAAAGCTCTGGCCCGCGTAGCCGGTGAAGGTCACTTCTAGGCTGCCTTCGGGCAAGCCCGCATCGCCGTGGCGGCGCGCAATCTCGCCCGCCAGCCGCGCGCCTACTGTGCGGTCGCGGTTGCTGATGGTGTATGCCAGTTGCTGGAAGCCAGCGCTGGCGCCATCGAGCGGGCCGGCCTCGGCCACCAGCCGGTCGTTGAGCGGTGCGGCGCGGTTGACCCGGTTTGGCTCGCCCACGTAGCGGCGCGCCCGGCCCGGGCCGGGCAGCAGCAACTTGCTCAGGTCTAGCCCGCTGTCGGGCGTCACCAGGCTCTCCAGCAGGTCCACG
>DASTTC010000353.1:0-4998 GCA_035760345.1 Burkholderiales bacterium
AAATGCACGATCACCGGATGATCTGCCGGCCGGCGCTTCGCGGCGTAAAGACGCGCGACGGCATCCTTGCTGGAAGCGTCCGCCCCCAGCCCGTACACGGTCTCGGTGGGAAAGCCGACCAGCCCGCCGCGCTTGAGGACCTCGGCGGCGCGCCGGACTTCGGAGTTCACAGCTTGAGCGGCGCCGCCTTGAGGACCGCTTCGGTCTGCTGCGCGCGGAAGGCCTCGAGCTTGTTCGCCATGTCCTTGTCGGAGAGCGCAAGCAGCGCCACCGCGAAGAGCGCCGCGTTCGCCGCGCCGGCCTCGCCGATGGCGAAGGTGGCGACCGGAATGCCCTTGGGCATCTGAACGGTGGACAGTAGCGAGTCCAGGCCCTGCAGGTGCTTGGAAGGCATCGGCACGCCGAGCACGGGGAGCGTAGTGTGCGCCGCCACCACGCCGGCGAGGTGCGCCGCGCCGCCCGCGGCGGCGATGATGGCCTGCATGCCGTTCTTGCGCGCGCCTTCGGCCCACGCCGCCACCGCGTGCGGCGTGCGGTGCGCGGACATGGACTTCGTCTCGTAGGGCACGCCAAAGTCCTCGAGCATTTTCGCCGCCGCCTTCATCACGTCCCAGTCGTTGGCCGACCCCATCACGATGCCGATCATGCGAGCTTTCTCCCGGTGAGGCGCTCCAGCGCCTCGCGATACTTCTGCGACGTCCTGGCGATCACCTCGGGCGGGAGCTTGGGCGCCGGCGGCGTCTTGTCCCAGTCCAGGGTCTCCAGGTAGTCGCGCACGTACTGCTTGTCGTAGGACGGCGGGCTCACGCCCACCCGGTAGGAGTCCGCCGGCCAGAAGCGCGAGGAGTCCGCCGTGAGCACTTCGTCGATCAGGACCAGGTTGCCCTTCACGTCGGTGCCGAACTCGAACTTCGTGTCGGCGATGATGATGCCCCTGGTCGCGGCGTAGTCCGAAGCCTCCTGGTACAGGCGGATGGAGACGTCGCGCACTTTCGCCGCCAGGTCCCTGCCGATCAACTTCTCGACTTCGCCGAAGGAGATGTTCTCGTCGTGGCCTTCCTCGGCCTTGGTCGCCGGGGTGAAGATCGGCGCGGGGAGCTTCTGCGCCTGTGCCAGGCCCTTGGGCAACTCGATGCCGCAGACCCTGCCGGTCTTCTGGTAGTCCTTCCAGCCCGAGCCGATCAAATAGCCGCGCACCACGGCCTCGATGGGGAGCGCCTTCAGCTTCTTCACCACCACTGAGCGGCCGCGCACCTGCGCCTTCTCCTCGTCGCTGCCCACCACGCTCTCCGGATCGATGCCGGTCAACTGGTGCGGCACGATGTGGCCGAGCTTCGCGAACCAGAAGTTGGCCATCTCGTTCAGCACCCGCCCCTTGTCGGGGATCGGGTCGGGCAGCACCACGTCGAAGGCCGACAGGCGATCGCTGGTGACGATCAGCATCTTGTCCTCGCCCACGCCGTAGATGTCGCGCACCTTGCCGCGAGCGATGCGCGGGAGGCTCTTCAGGCTGGATTCGTAGAGCGCGTTCATGCCGCCTGGCGCTCCAGTTCGGGCTTCCACTTGCCCTGGGCCGCGAGGCCGTTCATGTGCGCGCGGTGGTGGAAGGCCCTCTGCGCCGCGGCGGCGTTCTTCGGATCGCCGCGCCAGGCCTTCAGCGCCGGATTCTGCAGCGCGCGCGAGTACGAGAAGGTGAGCGGCCAGGGCAGGCCCTTCATCGCCGCCATGGCATTGAGGTGGGCCGTCGCCGCCTCGTCCGACTGCCCGCCGGAAAGGAACACGATTCCCGGCTGCGCCGCGGGCACGGTGCGCTTGAGCACACGCACCGTGCGCTCGGCCACTTCGTCCACCGGCGCCTGGCGCGCGTGGTCCTTGCCCGAGACCACCATGCTGGTCTTCAGGATCAAGTGCTCGACCGAGACGTGGTGCGCGGCGATGGCGGCGTAGGTGGCGCGCAGCGCGGCTTCCGTCACCTCTTCGGCGCGCTCCACGCTATGGTTCCCGTCCAGCAGCACCTCGGGCTCGATCATCGGCACGATGGAGGCTTCCTGGCACAGCGCCGCGTAGCGCGCGAGCGCATGCGCATTGGCGTACAGGCAGGCGTGCGAGGGGATGCCCTCGCCGATGGTGATCACCGCGCGCCACTTGGCGAAGCGCGCGCCGAGCTTGAAATACTCCGCGAGGCGCCCGCGCAATCCGTCCAGGCCTTCGGTCACCTTCTCGCCCGGGCACAGCGCCATGTCCATGGCGCCTTTGTCCACCTTGATGCCGGGCAGGATGCCCTTGCCGGCAAGGTAGACCGGGAAAGGCGTGCCGTCGTTGGTCTTCTGCCGCAGCGTCTCGTCGAACAGGATCACCCCGGAGAGGTACTGCTCCGCGCCGGGCGTGGTGAACAGCAGCCCGCGGTAGGTGCGGCGGTTCTCCTCCGTGGACTCGACGTTGATCGACTTGAAGCGCTGCTCGCAGGTGCCGCTGGATTCGTCGGCGGCGAGCACGCCTTTGCCGCGCGCCACCATGGCGGCGGCGGTCTTGGCTAGCAGGGCTGTGTCCATCGGAGGCTCTCTCGTGCTGGGAAGTTTCCGGAAATTCCGGGCAGGCCCGGATTCTAGCGCGGCGGCGCGCTAGAACTCGATGTCGTCGCGGATGGCGGCGATGCCCGCCGCCGCGCAGGCATCGTCCTCCTTACCGCCGGGCGCGCCCGAGACGCCGATGGCGCCGAGAAGCGACCCCGCTGCCTCGATCACCAGGCCGCCGCCGACGGCGACGACCCCAGGAATGCCGCGAATGCCGCTCGCCGGCCGCCCCGACTGGCTCGCCTCCGCGAGCGCCGTCGTGTCGGTGCGAAAGCTCACCGCGGTGTAGGCCTTGCCGCGCGCCGTGCGCGGCGTGTGCGCGCCGGCGTAGCGGTCGCGCAGCAGCACCTGCGTCACCCCCATGCGGTCGACCACCGCCACCGTCGCCTGGAAGCCGTTGTCACGGCATTTCTTCAGCGCAGCCTGCGCCGCCTTGAGCGCCGTGTCCGGCGTGAGCAGCTTGATCGAGTGGGTTCCCTGGGCCGCGGCGGCGAAAGGAAAGGCGGCGAGGCACAGCAGGAGCAGGGCAGGTTTCATGACATCCTCCAGTATTGGACTTTCATCGTCAGCGCGGATCCGGCGACGATCGCTGCGAAGGTGATGAACGAGCCGAGGGCGAGGGTGGAAATGCCCGTGATCGCCGCGCCGATGGTGCAGCCCAGCGCGGTGATGCCGCCGAAGCCCATCAGGATGCCGCCCACGATGTGGTTCGCGGTGTCTTCGCCATCGCGAAAGCCCTCCCAGCGAAACGTGCGCGTGGCGAGCGCATAGGCCGCCGAGCCGGCGATCACGCCCGCGGCCGAGGCAATGCCGTAGGTGACGAGCTTCGAGGCGTCGGTCCACAACATCAGGTACTCGAGGGTGAAGGCCATGGGGGAAACGAAGGAGAACGATTCCATGCGCCCTGTGTTGGTGGCAATGAATGCCTCCTGCAGGGTTTCCGGGTGCTCTTCGATGAAGCCCACGACGCCGCTCACATACCACCCGCCGACCACCACCAGCCCCGTGACCACGCCGCCCAGCGTGTAGTCGAAGCTCGCGCGGAAATCCTTGCTGGCATAGGCGAACACGACCAGCGCGCCGCCGATGACCGCGGCGAGGATCGCCGCCCAGGTGGCCTTCGCCATGCCGGTCGCGGCCGCGGCAAGCGAGCCCAGGTCCTGCCCGGGCGCGAGCGTCGCCGAGGCCTGCTCCAGCACGCCCACGCGGAACGCGCCGAAAAGGCCCCGCAGCGTCATGTAGGCGGCGATACCGAGGAATACGAACACCACGAACGACTTAAGGCTTCCGCCGCCGATGCGGATCAGGGTCTTGGAGCCGCAGCCCGAGCCGAGCGTCATGCCGACGCCGAACAGGAATCCGCCCACGATATGGGACAGCCACAGCAGGTTCGGCCCCGTGTAGACGGACTTCGACAGATCCACCAGGCCCGCGAGCTGCAACAGGCTGGAGCCCAGCAGCGCCACCGCGATGGCGAGCAGCCACATGCGCATGCGGCCGGTGTCGCCCATATTCACCCAGTCGGACACCGCACCCATGGTGCAGAAGTTCGTCTTGTTGCCGACGGCGCCGAAGATGAACGCGAGCACGAACGCGCCGCCGGTGACGTAGCGGGCGAGTTGCGCGGGATCAGCTTCGTTCATCGCAGATGCTCCAATGCTTTGCCGGAATCGATTGCGACGCGCGCGGCCGCGGCGGCGTGTTTCATCGAGCGCTCGCGCCCGAGATGCCACAGGCACAGCGCGGCGCCGTAGACCAGGCAGTCGCGCGTCGGGCCGGGTGCGCCGGCGAGCGCCGCGCGGCCCGCCTGCGCGGACGCCCCGGCGACGGCAGCGGCATCGAAGGGCGCGGCGCTCTCGCCCTCGTCGCTCGCGCCGGGAATGCGCGCGGCACGCACCGCCTGCTCGAACCCCAGGTCGGCCGGCTTGAATTGCGTCGAGGCCTCCTCGCCACCGCCATGATAGTGGAACACCTTGCCGGTTTGCGAGAGCGACGGGATCACGCCGCCTTCGACCCCGCGCACGATGAGCGCGGAGTCGAAACCGGCGTGGCGCGCGAGCAGCGCGTAGATGCGCGGATAGGCCTTGTGCACGAATCCGGTGACCAGATGGGTCTTCAGGCGGCCGCGGATCGGGCCGGCCATCACCTCGACGGTGGTGATGGCGGGCCGCTTGACGATGAGCGTGCGCAGCCCGGCGAGCGCGTAGAGTTTCGGGCAGAACACCTTCTGGTCGACGTAGGTCCAGCCGATGCGCGGGTCGCCGAGGCGCGCGGCGGCCGCCTGCGGCGCGAGATCCACCGGCAGGCCGGCTGCACTCAGCACCTGCCGGTGGGTCACGCCATACTTGGGCCCCATGCGCTCCACGCCGTGCGACACCGTGGCGACGCCGCAGGCGGCGAGCACGGCGGGCAGGAAGGGCGAGGC
>DASTTC010000354.1:0-13523 GCA_035760345.1 Burkholderiales bacterium
GTGCGCGAAGCCCGGCGAGCGCAGCTTCATGCGGTAGGGCTTGTTGGCGCCGTCGGAGATCAGGTACACGCCGAATTCCCCCTTCGGATGCTCGATCGCGGCGTAGGCCTCGCCTTCGGGCACGTGCATGCCCTCGGTGAACAGCTTGAAGTGGTGGATCAGCTCCTCCATGTTCGCCTTCATCGACTCGCGCGAGGGCGGCGCCACCTTGTGGTCGTCGGTGATCACCGGCCCCGGGTTGCTGCGCAGCCAGTCGACGCATTGCCGCACGATGCGGTTCGACTGGCGCATCTCCTCGATGCGCACCAGGTAGCGGTCGTAGGTATCGCCGTTCCTGCCCACCGCGATGTCGAACTCGACGCGGTCGTAGACTTCGTACGGCTGCTTCTTGCGCAGGTCCCACTCCACGCCCGAGCCGCGCAGCATCACGCCGGAGAAGCCCAGCGCCAGGGCGCGCTCCGGCGACACCACGCCGATGCCCACCGTGCGCTGTTTCCAGATGCGGTTCTCGGTGAGCAGGGTCTCGTAGTCGTCGACGCACTTCGGGAAGCGCGCGGTGAAGTCCTCGATGAAATCGAGCAGGCTGCCCTGCCGGTTGGCGTTCATTTCGGCGAGCACGCTGCGACTTCGCGTGTGCTGCGCCTGGTAGCGCGGCATGGAATCCGGCAGGTCGCGGTACACGCCGCCCGGCCGGTAGTAAGCGGCATGCATGCGCGCCCCCGACACCGCCTCGTAGCAGTCGAGCAGATCCTCTCGCTCGCGAAAGCAATACAGGAACACCGTCATCGCGCCCAGGTCCAGGCCCTGCGTGCCGAGGAACAGCAGGTGGTTCATGATGCGCGTGATCTCGTCGAACATGACGCGGATGTACTGCGCGCGCAGCGGCACCTGCAGCCCGAGCAGCTTCTCGATCGCCAGCACGTAGGCATGCTCGTTGCACATCATGGACACGTAGTCCAGCCGGTCCATGTAGGGCAGCGACTGGATGAAGGTCTTGTGCTCGGCGAGCTTTTCGGTCGCGCGGTGCAACAGGCCGATGTGCGGATCGGCGCGCTGGATCACCTCGCCGTCCAGCTCCAGCACCAGGCGCAGCACCCCGTGCGCAGCCGGATGCTGCGGACCGAAGTTCAGCGTGTAGTTGCGAATCTCCGGCATCAGCGCTCTTTCGCGTAGTGCTCGACACGCACGATGCGCGGCGTCACCTCGCGCGGCTCGATGCTGACCGGCTGGTAGATGACGCGTCGCTGATCCGGGTCGTAGCGCATCTCGACATAGCCCGAGAGCGGGAAATCCTTGCGGAACGGATGGCCGATGAAGCCGTAATCCGTGAGGATGCGGCGCAGGTCGGGGTGGCCTTCGAACACGATGCCGAACAGGTCGAAGGCCTCGCGCTCGTACCAGTTCACGCTCGGCCAGATCTCGTGCACCGACGCCAGCAGCGGGAACTCGTCGTCGGGGGCCATGCAGCGCAGGCGCAGGCGCCAGTTGTGCGTGACCGACTGCAGGTGCAGGACCGCGGCGAATCGCCGGCCCTCGCGCGGCCGGTCGCCGTAGCCCGAGTAGTCGACGCCGCACAGGTCCATCACCTGCTCGAAGCGCAACTCGGGGGCGTCTCGCAACTTGAGGCAGGCTTCGACGTAGCCTTCGGCCGGGACCTCGACCGTCAGCTCGTTCAGCCGCTCCAGCGGGGCAAAGCCCGCTGCCGTGAGCGCGTCGAACAGTCTGTGCAGCCGGGGTGTCATCGGGCGATCGTCTGAGCGAGCATTAGCGAGCGATTGTGTTGGTCCTGCGGATCTTGTTCTGCAGCTGCAGGATCCCGTACAGCAACGCCTCGGCCGTCGGCGGACAGCCCGGCACGTAGATGTCGACCGGCACGATGCGGTCGGCACCGCGCACCACCGAGTAGGAGTAGTGGTAGTAACCGCCGCCGTTGGCGCAGGAGCCCATCGAGATCACCCAGCGCGGCTCGGCCATCTGGTCGTAGACCTTGCGCAGCGCCGGCGCCATCTTGTTGCACAGCGTGCCGGCGATGATCATGACGTCGCATTGCCGCGGGCTGGGACGGAACACGATGCCGAAGCGATCGAGGTCGTAGCGCGCGGCGCCCGCGTGCATCATCTCGATGGCGCAGCAAGCCAGGCCGAAGGTCATCGGCCACAGCGACCCGGTGCGCGTCCAGTTGATCAGCTTGTCGGCCGAGGTGGTGACGAAGCCCTGCTGCAGGACGCCCTCTATTCCCATTCCAGCGCCCCCGTCATCCACTCGTAGACGAATCCCACCACCAGGATTCCCAGGAACAGCATCATGGCGAGGAAGCCCGCCAGGCCGATGTCGTTCAGCGCCACCGCCCAGGGAAACAGGAACGCGATCTCCAGGTCGAACAGGATGAACAGGATCGCCACCAGGTAGTAGCGCACGTCGAACTTCATGCGCGCGTCCTCGAACGCCGCGAAACCGCACTCGTAGGGCGAGAGCTTCTCCGGGTCGGGGCGGCTCGGGCCGAGCAGCTTGCCCAGCACCATCGGTGCCACGCCGACCGCGAGGCCGACGAGGATGAACATCAGGATCGGAAAGTATTCAGCCAGCATAAGTTGGTGCCCACGAGCAGACTCGAACTGCTACGGCTGTTTAGGCCACTAGCCCCTCAAGCTAGCGTGTCTACCAATTTCACCACGTGGGCAAATCCCCAGCCACGAATTATCCTATAGAAATCATTTTGGTACGTCGCGCGACTTCGCACCGGCGTCGCCGCCGGCCGGCGGCAGCGCGGCGGGCTTCGGAATATCGCCCACGCTCGGCGCGGAGGGCTTCGTCGGCACCGCGTCCATCACCGTGCCGCTGGCATCGCTGCGCGGCTTGTCTCCCGCCAGGTACGCCAGGCCCAGGCTGCTGAGGAAGAAGACAGTCGCCAGCGCCGCCGTGGCGCGCGACAGGAAGTTGGCCGAGCCGGTGGCGCCGAACAGGCTCGACGAGGAGCCGCCGCCGAAGCCCGAACCCATGTCCGCGCCCTTGCCGTGCTGCAGGAGCACCAGGCCGATGATGGCGAGCGCGATCAACACGTGCGCCACGATGAAAAACGTCATCCACTGCTGCATATCGTCAATCCTTTCCTCGCGCCATCTCGCAGATGGCGATGAAATCGCGCGCCTTCAGCGCGGCGCCGCCGATCAATCCGCCGTCGACATCCGGCATGGCGAAGATCGCCGCCGCATTGTCCGGCTTCACGCTGCCGCCGTAGAGGATGCGCGTCGCCTCCCCCACCCGCTTGCGCAGGAACGCATGCACCGCCTGCGCCTGCTCCGGCGTCGCGGTGCGCCCGGTGCCGATCGCCCAGACCGGCTCGTAGGCCAGCACGGCGTCCCCGAACGTACCACTGCCCAGCACTGCGTCGAGCTGCCGGGCCACCACCGCCTCGGTGCGCCCCGCGTCGCGCTCCTCCAGCGTCTCGCCGACGCAGAAGATCGGCTTGATCCCCGCGCTCTGCGCCGCCACGAACTTCGCCGCCGCTTGCGCGTCGGTCTCGCCGTAGATCTGGCGGCGCTCCGAGTGGCCCACCAGCGCATAGCGGCAGCCGAACTCCGCCAGCATGGCGGCCGAAACCTCGCCGGTGTGCGCCCCCGAGGCATGTTCGCTCAGGTTCTGCGCGCCCCAGACGAGCTGCGTGCCCTGCAGCCGCTCCGCCACCTGCGCCAGATACGGAAAAGGCACGCAAACCGCGCATTCCACGCCTTTGACGCCGGCGACGATCGCATCGAGCAGCGCCCGATTGGCCGCCAGGCTGCCATGCATCTTCCAGTTGCCGGCGACGAGCCGAGCGCGCATCCCGTGACCGTTCGCTGAAAGGGAGAATTCTACCTGTTTTGCCCTGCAGCATGCGCCGTGCGCGTCAGCGCACGCGCGGCATTCGACATCGCCTCGCGCAGTCGTTGCGCGAGGCGCTCGCGCAGCGGCTCGAGCAAGGCCGGCAGCCGCACCGAATGGCTCAGCGCCTGGGTCTCTTCGGCGTACAGGCGCAGCATTTCGAACACCATTCGCTCGAGCTCGCCCGCCGCGAACGACGCGCGCACCCGGCGACCGTGCCGCCAAGCCTCGAGAATGCGGCGGGCCGTCTCCAGGCCCAGCTCGATGCGCCGCAGCCGCAGCGGCTCGATGCGGTGGTAGGGGATCTCGATGCGCACCGGCAAGCCCCCGATGCGTGCGAGGAACTGCTGGTCGATCTCGCGGGCCGCCGCCAGGATCTCACGCGCCGCCCCGTCGGCATGCGGCTCTCCGGCGCGCCGTATCACGAGGGCATCCTTGCGCACTTCCTTGGCGACATTTTCCTCGAGGAAGGGCTCGAGCACCGGCAGCGCCAGGCGTAACGGCAGCGCCGCGCGCAGATGCTCGACGGTCAGCCGGCTGAATTGGCGCAGCAGCCGGCCGTTCAGCGCGGCGAGTGCCGTTTCGCGATTCAGGCCGGCGGCTTGACGGCGCGATGGAAACCGAGCATGCCGCCGAACACCGTGTGCGCACTGACATCCCGGTAGCCGATGTCTTCCAGCATGTCGCTCAACTCCCGGGCTGAGTAGAACATCTGCAGCGCCTGGATGAAGTATTTCTTGCAGTTGAGCGCGGCGGGCCCGCTGCGAAACAGGAAACCCGTGAACCACAGGCAGAAGCGCAGGTACGCGTAGTACAGCTTCTCGACGACCGGGCGGCCCGGTCGCAGCATGTCCGAATGGTAGAAGCGCCCGCCGGGCTTGAGCACGCGCCGGATCTCCTCGGCGACGCGGCGAATGCGCAGGTGGCGCGAGGCGAACTGCAGGGTGACCACGTCGAAGGTGTTGTCCGGGTACGGTAGCGTATGCACGTCGTCGATCACGCTGCCGATGCGAAAGCCGAGCTGCTCCGCGTTGCGGCGCCCGACCTCCTGCATCGCGGCGCTGCGGTCGATGGCGTGCACGTCCAGCGTCGGCTCGCGCTTGAGCAGCGCGATGCCGATGGCGTTGGTGCCCGCGCAGACGTCGAGCACGCGCTCGCCCGCCTTGATGTCCACCGTCGCCATGAACTTGCGCAGGAACCAGCCCCACAGCCCCAGGCTCGCGATGGTGTTGGCCCGGTCGTAGTACGGGGCGACGTCGGCGAAGACGTCATTCAGTTCCTGCGTCCAGACGCTGTTGAAGCGCTCCTCGCGGGCGATCTCGCGGGTGGCAACGGGCGGTGGATTCATCGGGGCCTGTCTGCCTTAGATCCGCAACAAGTAAAGCACCGACGCCCCCGTTCCGGCAAGAGCCACCGCGTACACGATCGTCGCAACGAGCCGGTCGGCGCGCAGGCCGAGGTCGGCGCAGGTGATGCGCAGGCGATGGGCGGCGCTCCACAACGACAGGAACACCGTGCCGATCAGCGCCAGCTTGGCGAGCCAGTGGCCGGCAAAGGCGTGCAGCCGCTCGTACGCCAGCAGATCGGGCGCGTGGCCGAGCGCGGCCAGGAGCGTCAGCAGGATCAGCGCCGGCGTGAGGAACGCGGTGAGCGTGCCGCCCGCGGCGAACGGTCCCCAGACGATCGGCTTGCTCGACACCGCCATGTCAGAAGGCTCCCGCGAGGGTGAGAACGACGAGCGACAGCACCGTCCAGGCGGCAAAGTGCGCTCCCGAGATGGCGGCGTCGGGAACGAACGCCTCGCCGCGCTGCAGCGGCAGCGCCTTCGGCGTCAGGTTGAACCAGGTGATGCTGTGGTAAACGGCGAAGGCGAGCGCCAGCACGTGGAACGCGATGATTTCCGGGGTCTTCAGCACCTCCAGGAACACTGCCCACGCAGCCGGCCCCTCGGAGAGTTGCTTCAGTCCCCACACCATGAGCAGCGTCCAGCCACCGATGAACAGGCAGCTGAACTCGCGCACCATGTAGCGGACATAGCGCGGGTGGCGGAAGATCCATTCCGAGGTGACCGGGCGCAGGTAGGGCTTGCGGCTCACTTTTTCAGCCAGGGCATCAGGTGCTGCGTGTACCAGTCGACCGTGCTCCGGATCTTCACCTGCTGGATGGCGCCCGCCGGGTCGACGTGCTCTGGGCACACCTCCGAGCAGGCGCCCACGAACGAGCACTCCCACGCGCCTTCGGTCGCCGCGATCTCCGGCTGGCGCGCCTCGCGCCCGCCGTCGCGCGAATCCTGGTTCCAGCGATGCGCCAGCGCGATCGCCGCCGGGCCGATGTACTTCGGGATGAGGGCGTACTCGGGGCAGGCCGCGTAGCACAGCATGCAATTGATGCACATGCTGTACTGCTTGTAGCGCTTCAGCTCGGCCGGCGTCTGGCGGTACTCGCCCTCCTCGATCGCCTTCACGTCCTTCGGCATCAGGTAGGGCCGCACGCGCGCGAGCTTCGCCATGAAGTCGTCGATCACGGTGACCAGGTCGCGCTCGATCGGGAAATGCGCGAGCGGCTCCACGCGGATCACGCCCTCGTAGTCGCGCAGGAACGCCTTGCAGGCGAGCTTGGGCTCGCCGTTGATCATCATGCCGCAGCTGCCGCACACCGCCATGTGGCAGGACCAGCGGTAGCTGAGCGTGGGATCGAGGTGCTCCTTGACGTGGTTGAGGGCGTCGAGCACCACCCACTCCTCGCGGCAGTCCACGGCGTAGCGCTGGAAATGCGGCGCCGGGTCGGTCTCCGGGTTGTAGCGCAGCACTTCCAGCTCGACCCTGCGCTCGCTCATTCGTGGCCTCCGGAATAGTCGCGCACGCCGGGCTGCGATTTCGTGATCACCACGTCCCGGTAGCTGATGCGCGGGGCGCCCTCCCCCGCGTACGCCGCAAGCGAGTGCCTGAGAAACTGCCGGTCGTCGCGCTCGGGATGGTCGAGCCGCTGGTGCGCGCCGCGCGACTCCGTGCGCGCAGCCGCGCTCTGCACCACGGCCTCGGCGCACTCGAGCATCGAGCCGAGCTCGAGCGCCTGCAGCAGGTCGGTGTTGTAGACATTGGTCCGGTCGTGCAGTTCGATCTTGCGGTAACGCGCGCGCAGCTCGGCGAGCTTCGCGCCGGCCGCGGCGAGGCCCTCGCCCGTGCGGTAGATGCCCGCGTGCTGTTCCATCGTCTGCATCATCTCCCGGCGCACGCCGGCGACCGTTTGCGCGCCGCCGGTCCTGTGCATCAGCTCGCGCAGCCTCGCCTGCGCCGCATCGGCGAGCGCATCGCGCAGCGCGGGGCGCGCGCCCGACGCAAGGTACTCCATCGCGCTCACGGCGGCACGGCGGCCGAACACCAGCAGCTCGGTGAGCGAATTGGAGCCGAGACGATTGGCGCCGTTGATGCTCACGCAGGCGCATTCGCCCGCCGCGAACAGGCCCGGCAGCGAGGTCGCCGAGCGGATGTCGGTATCGATGCCGCCCATCATATAATGCACCACCGGGCGCACCGGCACGGGGTCCTTCACCGGGTCCACGCCCATGTACGAAATGGACATGTCGCGCACCAGCGGCAGGCGCTCGTCGATCGTCCTTTCACCCAGGTGCCGCATGTCGAGCAACATGCAATCGCCCCACTGCGTGGGCACCATGTTGCCCTTCTTCTGTTCCTGCCAGAAGGCCTGGCTGACACGGTCGCGGGGCCCGAGCTCCATGGTCTTGAGAACCGGCTTGCCCAACGGCGTCTCCGGCCCCATGCCGTAGTCCTGCAGGAAGCGCCGCCCGTTCCGGTTGACGAGCACGCCGCCCTCCCCGCGGCAGGCTTCGGTGAGCAATGTGCCGGTGCTCGGCAGCCCGGTGGGGTGGTACTGCACGAACTCCATGTCCTTCAGCGCGACGCCCGCGCGGTAGGCAAGCGCCATGCCGTCGCCCGTCTTGATCGCGCCGTTGGTGGTGAACGGGAACATGCGCCCGGCGCCGCCGCCCGCGATGATCACCGCCCCGGCATCGAAGCGGCGCATCTGGCCGCTGCGCATCTCGATCGCCGTCAGGCCGCTGCAGCGGTTGTCCTCCACCAGCAGGTCGGTCGCGTAGAACTCGTCGAAGCGCTGGATCGATTCGAACTGCAGCGAGGTCTGGAACAGCGTGTGCAGGATGTGAAAACCCGACTTGTCCGCAGCGAACCAGGTGCGCTGCTTTTTCATGCCGCCGAACGGCCGCACCGCCACCGAGCCGTCGGCTTCGCGGCTCCAGGGGCAGCCCCAGTGCTCGAGCTGGAGGAGCTCCTTGGGCGCCTCGCGGATGAAGTAGTCCACCGCGTCCTGGTCCGAGAGCCAGTCGCCCCCGCCCACCGTGTCGTTGAAGTGGTGCTCGAGGCTGTCGTCGGCCTTGATCACCCCGGCCGCGCCGCCCTCCGCCGCACAGGTGTGGCTGCGCATGGGATAGACCTTGGAAATCAGCGCGATGCGCAGCTTCGGGTCCGCCTGGGCGAGCGCGATCGCGGCCCGCAGGCCCGCGCCCCCGGCGCCGATGATGGCGATGTCCGTGCGGATCGTTTCCATCTGCGCCACATACTGCACCAGCTCGCAACGTGGCGCTTGATTTGTGTCAAACCCGCCGGGGTCTGGCCCCGGCCCCGGTCCTAGCCGAAGCGGCCGGTGATGTAGTCCTCGGTCTGCTTCTTCTTCGGCTTGATGAAGATCTCGTCGGTGACGCCGTACTCGATCAGCTCGCCCAGGTACATGTAGGCGGTGTAGTCCGAGACGCGCGCCGCCTGCTGCATATTGTGGGTGACGATGACGATCGTCACCTTCTTCTTCAAATCATGGATCAGTTCCTCGATCGAGGCCGTGGCGATCGGGTCCAGCGCCGAGGTCGGTTCGTCGAACAGCAGCATCTCCGGATCGGTGGCAAGGGCGCGCGCGATGCACAAGCGCTGCTGCTGGCCGCCCGAGAGGTTGAACGCGGGCTCGCTCATGCGGTCCTTCACCTCGTCCCACAGCGCGGCGTTGCGCAGCGCCTCCTCCACCTTCTCGTTCAGGCTGACCCTGCGGTTCTCCCCCCGCACGCGCAGCCCGTAGGCCACGTTCTCGTAGATCGACTTCGGGAACGGGTTAGGCTTCTGGAACACCATCGAGATGCGCATGCGCACCTCGATCGGATCGACGCCGGGCGCAAGCACGTTGACGTTGTCCGGAAACAGCCGGATCTCGCCCTCGTAGCGATTGCCGGGATACAGGTCGTGCATGCGGTTGAAACTGCGCAGGAAGGTGGACTTGCCGCAACCCGACGGACCGATCAGCGCGGTCACCTGCTTCTCGTATACCGGCATGTTCAGGCGCTTGAGCGCCTGGAAGTCGCCGTAGTGGAAACTGAGGTCCTTCACCTCGGCCTTGAGCGCCGCCGGGGCAGCTTCCTGCGCGGGGACCGCTACCATTTGATTTTCTTCCTCAGTCGAAACCGGATGTAGATTGCAAGCCCGTTCATGGCGAGCGTCATCAGCACCAGCACGAAGCCCGCGGCCGCGGCGTTGACCAGGAACGCCGCCTCGGGGCGCGACGTCCAGTTGAACATCTGGATCGGCATCACGGTGAAAGGCGACGTCAGCCATTCGAAGGACACGAACGGCGCCTCGGCCTTGACCGGCGACGGCGGCAGGAAGGCGATGAAGGTGAGCGCGCCGATGGTGATGATCGGGGCCGTTTCGCCGATGGCGCGCGCCATGCCGATGATTACCCCGGTGAGGATGCCGGAGGTCGAATACGGCACGATGTGGTCCTTGCACACCTGCCATTGCGTGGCTCCAAGCGCATACGCGCCCTCGCGAATACCCTGCGGGATCGAGCGAATGGCCTCGCGGGTCGCCACGATCACCACCGGCAGGATGAGCAGCGCGAGCGTGAGGCCCGCGGACAGGATGGATTGGCCGAAGCCGAACTGGTAGACGAACAGGCCTAGTGCCAGCAGACCGTAGACGATCGAGGGCACGCCGGCCAGGTTGGTGATGTTGATCTCGATGATGTCGGTGATCCAGTTCTTGGGCGCGTACTCCTCGAGGTACAGGCCCGCCGCCACGCCGAGGGGCACGGCGAAGAAGGCCGTGGTCAGCATCACTAGCGTCGAGCCCACCCAGGCGGAGAGGATCCCCGCCCGCCCCGCGTGGCGTGACGGAAAACTGGTGAAAAAGTCCCAGTCCAGGCGCGGCACGCCCTTGATCGCCATGTCGACAAACAGCGCGGTGAACGTCAGCACGCCGATCATCAACGCCAGCACGCCGACGCAGGCGAAGAACAGGTCCCAGCGCTTGTGGCTGGCGATGAGGAGCCGGATCTCGGCGAGATTCTTCGCGTAGGCCATCAGTAAGCCTCGCGGAAGCGCTTGCGCAGCACGTGGCCGGCGATGTTGAAGAACAGCGTCAGCACCATCAGCGTCAGGCCCGCGGCAAAAATCGTCTGGTAGCCGAGCGAGCCGTGCGGCAGGTCGCCGAGTGCCACCTGCACGATGTAGGCGGTGATGGTCGCGGCGGGCTCGAGCGGATTGAAGGTGAGGTTCGGCTGCATGCCGGCCGCCACCGCGAGGATCATGGTCTCGCCCACTGCGCGCGAGATGCCGAGGATGTATGCCGAAGCGATTCCCGAAAATGCGGCTGGCACCACCACCCGCGTCGCGGTCTGGAAACGGGTCGCGCCCATGGCGTAGGAGCCCTCGCGCAGGCTCATCGGCACCGCGCGCATCGCGTCCTCGGAGATCGAGCTGACGTAGGGAATGATCATGATCCCCATGACGATGCCGGCCGAGAGGATGTTGAAGCCGGGCAGGTCCGGATAGAACCACTGCAGGATCGGCGTGACGAACAGCAGGGCGAAGTAGCCGTAGACGATGGTCGGCACACCGCCGAGGAGTTCGAGAAAGGGCTTGGCGATTTCGCGCACGCTGAAGGGCGCGAACTCGGAAAGGTAGATGGCGATGATGGTGCCCAGGGGGATGGCGATGCTGAGCGCCACGAAGGAGCTGGTCAGGGTGCCCGACAGGAGCACCATGATGCCGAAGTGCGCATCGTCGAACAGGGGGGTCCACTGCGTGTCGGTGAGGAAGTCCCACAACGGCACGTGCTGGAAGAACACCACCGATTCCTTCACCAGCACGTAGACGATGCCGACGGTGGTGAACACCGACACGAGCGCAGCGAGGAAAAGCACGGACTCGATGGCCCGCTCGCGCAGGATTCGGCTGCGCCGCTGCTTCAGTCGTGCACCCGCGTCTAGCAGCGGCATCGTGCTCGAGGCCAGGCCTGGAACGGCCGACATGGTGGAGAAGCCCGGATTCTAGATGCAAAAAAGCCCGCCCGCGCGTCGCGGGCGGGCTGCCGCAGCCAGCTTACAGCTTGGCTTCCATCTTCATCAGTTCGTCGATCGTCAGGCCGACCTTGTTCTCGCCGCCGAACTTGGTGCCCAGGACCTTCTTGTTGAGGGCATCGATGTTGTAGGCGTAGGCCCGGTCCGGCAGCGGCACGTACTTCACCTCCCGCGAGAGCTTCGCGCCGTGCTTCATGTAGTACTCGGCGAAATCGCGCACTTCCGGCTTGGCCAGGGACTTCACGTTGACGTAGATGAAGATCGGCCGCGCCAGCGGGCTGTAGATGCCCTTGAGCACCGCTTCCATCGAGGGCTCCACCGGCTGGCCATTCTCGTTCACGATCGGCACCGCCTTCAGCTTGTCCTTGTTCTCCACGTAGTACGCGAATCCGAAGAAGCCGAGGGCGTTGGCGTCGCGCGATACGCCCTGTACCAGGACGTTGTCGTCCTCCGACGCGGTGAAATCGCCGCGCGAGGACTTCGACTTGCCGGTGATCGCCTCGGTGAAGTAGTCGAACGTGCCGGAATCGGCGCCCGCGCCGAAGAGCTTGAGCGGCGCGCTCGGCCAGGCCGGGTTGACCTGGTTCCAGGTGGTGATCTTGCCCTGGGCAGCCGGCTCCCACATCTTCTTTAGCTCGGCCACGGTCAATTGCTTGACGAAGCTATTCTTCGGATTGATCACGACGGTGAGCGCGTCGAACGCCACCGGCATCTCGATGTATTGCACGCCGGCCGCCTTGCAGTCGTCCATTTCCTTCTTCAGGATCGGGCGCGAGGCGTTGGAAAAATCGGTTTCGCCGCGGCAGAACTTCTTGAAGCCGCCGCCGGTGCCGGAAATGCCGACGGTCACACGGTACTTGCCTTTCGAGGATTTCTGGAAGTCCTCGGCTACCGCCTCGGTGACCGGGAACACGGTGCTCGAGCCATCGATCTTGACGACCTGCTGGGCCAGTGCCGGGCTCGCCGCGAGGAAGGCGGCCGCAATCGCTAGGGTTCTCATGTATTCGCTCCTGTTTTGAATGGCGGGAGCGAGTCTAGGCGGGACGTGTTACAGCCTCATGACACCGGCGCAACCGCCCCTGTCCTGCCGATCTCCTCCAGCTTCTTCCTCAGCACCAGCCGGTCGAGCTTGGCGATGGGCAGATTGATGAACAGGTTGATGCGCGTGGACAGCTCGGTGAATGCTCGGGTGAACGCGCGGCGCTTGAGTTCATCCGGCCCCTGCACCGCCGCCGGATCGTTGACGCCCCAGTGCGCGGTCATGGGCTGGCCCGGCCACATCGGGCAGACCTCGCCTGCCGCGTTGTCGCAGACTGTGAAAACGAAATCCAGGCGGGGAGCACCTGGCTGCGCGAACTCATCCCAGCTCTTGCAGCGCAACTTCGAGATGTCGATGCGGCTCTTCTTCAGCAACTCGAGGGCATACGGGTTCACGGCACCGGCCGGATGGCTGCCCGCGCTGTAGGCAATGAACTGACCGCGGCCGGCCGCGTTGAGATAAGCCTCGGCCAGGATCGAGCGCGCCGAGTTGCCGGCGCACAGGAAGAGGACGTTGAAAGGAGTACTAGTCATGCGAAGGGGTGCAACCCGAATCGGGCTCAAATGGTCGTTCATCCGCACCGCGCAGGCAAGTTACAGCTTTGTTGCAGCACTTCCTGTGCTGCGCCCGAATCGGCCCGTGCTCTCCTAGAATTGGCGAACGTGGCGGACGCCCACTCTCATGCTGCACCGAATCGCGACCGAGCCGGGCCCACGTTCGGGCTCGCCGCCGCGCTGACGCTCGCCTTCGCCGCGATCGAGGCGCTCGGCGGCTGGTGGACCGGCTCGCTCGCGCTGCTCTCGGACGCCGGCCACATGCTCGGCGACGGCACGGCGCTCGTGCTCGCCGCGCTCGCAAGCTGGATGGCGAAGCGTCCGCCTTCGGGCCGCCACTCCTACGGCTTCGGCCGCGCCGAGATCTTCGCCGCGGTCATCAACGGTGGCGCACTGCTCGTGATCGCCCTGGCGATCGGCTACGAGGCGATCTCGAGGCTCGGCCAGCCGCGGGAGGTACTCGGGGGTACCGCGACCCTGATCGCGCTAGCGGGCCTCGCCCTGAACCTGTGGATCCTGCGGCGCATCGCGCCGCATCGCCACAACATGAACGCGCGCGCGGCCGCGCTGCACGTGCTGGGCGACACGCTCGGCTCGGTGGCCGCGCTCGTCTCGGGTGCCGTGATCTTCACCACCGGATGGACGCCGATCGACCCGCTCGCCTCCCTTTTCATCTGCGTGCTGATCGCAAT
>DASTTC010000355.1:0-8029 GCA_035760345.1 Burkholderiales bacterium
CTTGGCTTGATCCCCGGCATCGGCTCGATCGTTCCGACTTTCATGGCCTACATCGCCGAAAAGCGCCTATCGAAGACCCCCGAGCGCTTCGGCAAGGGCGCGATCGAGGGGGTCGCGGCGCCCGAGACGGCGAACAACGCCTACGCAAACGCCGCGATGGTCCCGTTCCTGACGCTTGGCATCCCCAGCTCGCCGACCATCGCGGTATTGATGGGCGCGTTCATCATCAACGGGCTCACGCCGGGACCTTTCCTGTTCCAGGAGCGACCCGACCTGGTGTGGACCGTGATCGCGAGCTTCTTTATCGGCAATCTCATCCTGTTGATTCTCAATTTGCCGCTGGTCGGCCTGTGGGCGAAGATCCTGCACGTGCCTTTCAAGTACCTCGCCGTCGGCGTCCTCCTGTTCTGCATCATGGGCGCCTACAGCCTGCAGCAGAGCGCCTTCGACGTCTGGGTGATGATCGCCTGCGGCATCGTCGGTTACCTGCTGCGCAAGCTGGATCTGCCGCTCGCGCCCCTGGTGCTCGGGCTGATTCTCGGCCCCGCGCTCGAGAAATCGATGCGCACTTCGCTGGAGATGTCGGCGGGGGATTTCTCGATCTTCGCGACGCGGCCCCTGTGTCTGGGGCTGCTGATCGCGGCCGGTGTGGTCGTCGTGGGCGCGGCGTTCAAGCTCGCGCCCCGGCAGCTTCGCGATCGCGAAGCGGGGGTATAGTGTCCGGTCCCACGAAAACAGGAGGAATGGCGATGATTAAACTGCTTGTCAGGAGCATTGCATCAACGATCGCTGCATTCGCGCTCGTCGGCGGCACGGCCTTGGCCCAGGCGTTCCCGACGCGACCCGTCGAGCTGATGGTTGCCTATCCCGCAGGCGGCAGCACCGACATCGGCGCCCGCATCGTTGCCTCGATCGCCGAGAAGATCCTCGGCCAGCCGATGGTGGTGGTGAACAAGGGGGGCGCGGGCGGCCAGGTCGGATGGACCGACATGGCGCGGCGCAAAGCAGACGGCTACTTCATCGGCTACATCAATCTGCCGGCGACCAACACCGTGGTTCTCGACCCCGAAAGAAAGGCGATCTTCGACGTCGACGATTTCGTGCCGATCATCAACCAGGTGCTCGACCCGGGGGTGATCTGGGTGCGCGCCGACAGCCCCTACAAGACGCTCGCGGACCTGATCGGCGCCGCGAAGAAGGCGCCGGGCACGATCCGCGCCGCGACCACCGGGATCCTGAGCGATGACCACCTGGCCATTCTGATGGTCGAGGAAGCGGTGCCGGGCGCGACGTTCCGCATCGTGCACCTGGTGGGCGGTGCGGCGCAGTTCAAGGAGATCATGGGCGGAAACGTCGATGTCGCGTTCGACAACGTCGGCAGCATCGTGCCGCGCGTGCGCTCGGGCGAGGTGCGCGCCCTCGCGGTCCTCGACCACGAGCGCTCGAAATTTCTTCCCGACGTGCCGACGACCAAGGAGCTCGGCTATGCGAGCGTGATCTCGAGCTCGACTCGCGGGATCGCGGGCCCGAAGGGCATCCCGGCGGCGGTCGTCAAGCAGCTCGCCGACGTACTGAAGAAGGCGATGCAGGACCCCGACCACGTGCAGAAAATGGACGCCGCGGGCCTGGCGGTGAAGATCATGACGGGCGACGAATACGCGAGGTACTACAAGGAGACCCACGCCAAGGCGAAGAAGTACACCGAGTGGGCGAAAAAGATGGAGCAGAAATAGCGCCTGGGGCCGCACGCCGCAAGCTGCCGTGATAGAATCCGCGCCCTTCCTTGCCATACCACTCACGCATGGTGGATGGCTTAACCCATAAGGAGAATCGCAGCATGCGGCATTACGAAATCTGTTTCATCGTCCATCCGGACCAGAGCGAGCAGGTGCCGGCGATGATCGAGCGCTACAAGGGCGTGGTCGCCCAGCGCAACGGCATCGTGCACCGGCTGGAAGACTGGGGCCGGCGCCAGCTCACCTACCCGATCCAGAAAGTGCACAAGGCGCACTACGTGCTCATGAACGTCGAGTGCGACCAGGAGTCGGTCAACGAGCTCGAGCATTCGTTCAAGTTCAGCGACGCGGTGCTTCGGCACCTCATCATCAAGATGGCCAAGGCCGTGACCGCGCCTTCGCCGATGATGAAGGAGGAGAAATCCCGCTCGATGATGGAGCGCGTGCCCGAGGCGCAACCCGCCGAGGCGCCCGCCGCCTGAATCAGGTCCGGATCGACGGCCGGCTGACCGAGATCGGCGCCCTGCGGCATTCGCCCGCGGGCGTCCCGGTGATCGAGTTCCGCCTGCGCCACGATTCCGAGCTGACCGAAGCCGGAGCGAACCGACACGTGAACGCCGAAATCCCCGCCATCGCCTTCGACGTGCAGGCGCGACTGATCGCCGGCACGGCGCTCGAGCGCGCGCTGCAGGTGGAGGGATTTCTGTGCGCCAGGAGCCGGCGCTCCAGGAAACTGGTGCTGCACGCCACCCGAATTGAATTCGCAGAAGGAGAGTAGACATGCCCCCGCCGCGCAGAGGCAAAGGTAAAGGCAAAGGCAAGGGAAAGTTCGGCAAGGACAAGAAGGACCGCGGCCAGCGGGCCCTGTTCCGGCGCCGCAAGTTCTGCCGCTTTACCGCCGACAAGGTCGAATGGATCGATTACAAGGACGTCGAGGTCCTGAAGGACTTCGTCAACGAGAACGGCAAGATCATCCCGGCGCGCATCACCGGGACCGCGTCCGGCTACCAGCGGCAGCTGTCGGCGGCGATCAAGCGCGCGCGGTTCCTCGCGCTGCTGCCCTTCACCGACCTGCACTGAGAGGCCCGCGCCATGCAAGTGATACTGCTGGAGAAGGTCGCCAACCTCGGAAATCTCGGCGACGTGGTGAAGGTGAAGGACGGGTTCGCGCGCAACTTCCTGATTCCGAAGGGCAAGGCCAAGCGCGCCACGGACGCCAACCTGAAGGCGTTCGAGTCGAGTCGCGCCGAGCTGGAGACGGCGCAGGCGCAAACCCTCGCCCAGGCCCAGGCGCGCGGCGCGAAGCTCGACGGCCTCACGGTGCAGGTGGTGCAAAAGGCGGGCGTGGACGGACGGCTGTTCGGCTCCGTGACCAATTACGACATCGTCGATGCGCTCTCGAAGCTTGGGCACGACGTCGAGCGCTCGCAGGTGCGCATGCCCTCGGGTCCCCTGAAGCAGGTCGGCGAGTACCCGCTGCAGGTGCAGTTGCATACCGACGTCCTCGCCACGGTCAATGTGTCGGTGCTCGGCGAGAGCTAACAGGCTGCGAACAGCTTAGTCACAGGTTCTGCACAGGGGCCGCGCGGAAATTTCCGCGCGGCCTTTTTTGTTCCTGCGCGTGGCTGCGGCGCGTGTGGCATTTGAGGTAAATTGCGGGGATGGCACTGCCGCAACCTGCAGCGAGAAACGACACGGGCGATCCGCAGCTCGTCGCGCTGAAGGTGCCGCCGCACTCCATCGAGGCGGAGCAGTCGCTCCTGGGCGGTCTGCTGCTGGACAACCAGGCCTTCGATCGCGTCGCCGATCTGGTGACGGCGAGCGACTTCTACCGCGACGATCACCGGCGCATCTGGCGCCATGTCGCCAAGCTGGTGGAGGCGGGCAGGCCGGCCGACATGGTCACCGTCTCGGAGTCGATCGAGGCGAGCGAGGACAAGGACAAGACCGGCGGCGCGGCCTACCTCGGCGCGCTCGCGCAGAACACCCCGAGCGCGCTCAATATCCGGCGCTACGCGGAGCTGGTGCGCGAGCGCGCGGTACAGCGACGCCTGGCGCAGGTGGCCACCGAGATCGCCGAGCACGCCCTCAGCCCGTCGGGCAAGGACATCGGCCAGATCCTGGACGAGGCCGAATCGCGCATCCTGGAGATCGGCGAATCGGGCTCGCGCCACGGCTCGGGGCTCGAGGAAATCAAGCCGGTGCTGGCGCGGGTGCTCGAGCGCATCGACTACCTGTACCACCGCGACAACCCGTCGGATGTCACCGGCGTCCCGACCGGCTTTCACGACCTGGACAGCAAGACCGCGGGCTTGCAGCCCGGCGACCTGATCATCGTCGCCGGGCGCCCGTCGATGGGCAAGACGGCGTTCGCGCTCAACATCGCCGAGCACGTGGCGCTGCATGCGCTGCTGCCGGTGGCGGTGTTCAGCATGGAGATGAGCGGCACGCAACTGGCCACGCGCCTGCTGGGCTCGATCGCCCGCGTCGACCAGCACAAGATGCGCACCGGGCGGCTCTCGGACGCGGAGTGGCACGACCTGTCGGAGGCCATGGGGCGCCTGCACGAGGCGCCGATCTTCATCGACGAGACGGCGGCGCTGAACGCGCTCGAAGTGCGCACGCGGGCGCGGCGGCTGTGGCGCCAGTTCGGCGGCAAGCTCGGCCTGGTGGTGGTGGATTACCTGCAGCTCATGTCCTCGTCGAATCCCAAGGCGGGCGAGAACCGCGCCACCGAGCTCTCGGAGATCTCGCGCTCCATGAAGGCGCTCGCCAAGGAGCTGAGCGTGCCCGTGATCGCGCTGTCGCAGCTGTCGCGCGCCGTGGAGAGCAGGAACGACAAGCGGCCGATGATGTCGGACCTGCGCGAGTCGGGGGCCATCGAGCAGGACGCCGACGTGATCCTGTTCATCTACCGCGACGAGGTGTACCACCCGGACAAGCCCGAGGCCAAGGGTCGCGCCGAAGTGATCATCGGCAAGCAGAGAAACGGACCCATCGGCAAGGTCGAACTCACGTTCCTCGGCCAGCACACCCGCTTTGCCAACTTCGCCGACCCGGGCAGCTTCTGAGACAATCGGCGCGTCGTTCCAGCCCAGGGAGGCCGCGATGGCCGAGCCGATGATGCCGCAGAAATCGCCGTACGCCGTGGAGCTCGCCCCCGGCGATTACTGGTGGTGCGCCTGCGGCCAGTCCAAGCGCCAGCCGTTCTGCGACGGCTCGCACAAGGCCGCCGGCGAGTTCACGCCGGTGAAGTTCTCGGTGGCCGAGGCGCAGAAAGTGTGGCTGTGCGGCTGCAAGCACACCGGCAAGCAGCCGTTTTGCGACGGCACCCACCAGAAAATCACGTAAGGGCGTTACTTCTTCGCCGCGCTCCAGCGGCCTTCGGTGCCGTTGTCGGCACGGAACGAGCCTTCCATGCGCGCACCGCTTACGCGGCCGCTGAGCTCGCGTCGCACGCCGGCGTTGTCGACGTAGGCGAACGCGACCTGGAAGCCGCGCAGGCGCGCCTCGCGCAATCCGCCGAGCAGCGATCCGAGCGCGATGCTGCCCTCGATCTTCTGGTAGCGCTGCTCCAGCGTCACTTCGTGCCGGCCGGTGGTGCCGCCGCCGGCGAGCTCCAGCATCCAGGTGCCGGCGACGTTGGCGGGCACCACCCAGAAATAGGCGCGCCGGCCATCGAGGCTGGACTCCTCGTCGGCGTCCCAGTCATCCATGCTGAACGAGTGCGACACCACGCGCGTGCCGGGGCGCATGCCGAGGATTTGCGGCCGCAGCTTCAGATTGAGCGCGGGCAGCAGGTACATGGTGACCACGGTGGCTTGCGAGAAATCCGAAACGAAGATGTCGCCCTGCACGATGCGCGCGCGCCCGGCCACGCCCGCGCGCTCGACATTGCCCTGCGCGTGTCGCGCCATGTCGGCGTCGTACTCGATGCCCAGGGCGCGGGCGCCGAATTTCTTCGCCGCGGCGATGGCGATCTTGCCGTCGCCGGCGCCCAGGTCGACGACGTAGTCGTTGGCCGTCACCTGCGCCATGCGCAGCATGCGATCGACGACCTCGTCCGGCGTGGGCACCCAGATCACGTCCTTGCCCGCCTGGCCGACCTGCGGCTCGAAGGCCGGGCCCTTTTGCTGGGCGGCGACGGGGATGGAGACCAGCAACGCGGCAAGCGCCGCAACGGCGGGACGATACCAATGCACGATGAGCTCTCCTGCGGTGAAGGGATTCCCGGATATTACAGCGCCGCGGCGGCGTGATCGGCCAGGCGCGAGCGTTCGCCGCGCGCCAGCGTCACGTGCCCGGCGTGCGACCAGTCCTTCATGCGGTCCACCACGTAGGTGAGGCCCGAGGAGCCTTCGGTGAGGTAGGGCGTGTCGATCTGCCCGATGTTGCCCAGGCACACCACCTTGGTGCCGGGGCCGGCGCGCGTCACCAGGGTCTTCATCTGCTTGGGCGTGAGGTTCTGCGCCTCGTCGATGATCAGCCACTTGTTGACGAAGGTGCGACCGCGCATGAAATTGAGCGACTTGACCTTGATGCGCGAGCGCACCAGATCCCTCGTCGCCGCGCGGCCCCACTCGCCGCCCGATTCGTCGGTGGCGTTGAGCACGTCCAGGTTGTCTTCCAGCGCCCCCATCCACGGCTGCATCTTCTCCTCCTCGGTGCCGGGGAGGAAGCCGATGTCCTCGCCGATCGGTACGGTGACGCGCGTCATGATGATTTCGGAGAAGCGCTTCTGGTCCAGCGCCTGCGTCAAGCCTGCGGCGAGCGCGAGCAGCGTCTTGCCGGTGCCGGCCTGGCCGAGCAGCGTGACGAAATCGATGGCGGGGCTCATGAGCAGGTTGAGGGCGAAATTCTGCTCGCGGTTGCGCGCGGTGATGCCCCACACCGAATTCTTGGCGTGCGAGTAGTCGCGCACCGTTTCCAGCACCGCGCTGCGCCCCGAGCGCTCCTTCACCATGGCGTACAGCGGGCGCTCGCCGGCCTCGTCGTACACGAACTCGTTCAGCAGGAGCTTGGGCACCAGCGGGCCGCGCACGCGGTAGTAGGTGTGCCCCTCCTTCTTCCAGGACTCCATGTCGCGGCCGTGCGTGTCCCAGAAATCGGCCGGCAAGGCGCGCGACCCCGCGTACAGCAGGTCGGTGTCTTCGAGCACCTTGTCGTTGAAGTAATCCTCCGCGGCGAGGCCGAGCGCCCTCGCCTTGACGCGCATGTTGATGTCCTTGGACACCAGGATCACCTGGCGTTGCGGCATCTCGCGCTGCAGGTGGCGCACCACCTGCAGGATCTGGTTGTCGGTCTTGCCCGCGGCGAAGGTCGGCGGCAGGTCGCCGCTGATGGCGTCGGTCTGCAGGTACAGGCGCCCGGCCGCGGCCGCGCGGTCGCGCGTGCGGATGGCCAAGCCTGCCTTGATGTCGGCAACCGAGTCGGAGACGATCTCGTCGAGGAAGCGGCTCGCCTGGCGCGCGTTCCGCGCCACGTCCGAGAGCCCCTTTTTGTGGTTGTCGAGCTCCTCCAGCGTGCCGATGGGCAGGTACACGTCGTGCTCTTCGAACCGGAACAGGCTCGTCGGGTCGTGCATCAGCACGTTGGTGTCGAGCACGAACAGCTTGGTGGCGCGGGCTTTGCGTTTCGGGGGCTGCGGCTTGGTGGCCATGGCGGCGGGGGGTTCGGCGGGGGCTTCGATCCGGTCTGGTTGTTGTTCGAGCGGGCTGTCGATCGGAACGTCAGAGGGTCTTAACAAAGTCGAGTACCTCCTGTGCGTGGCCGGGCACCTTCACACCGCGCCATTCTCGCGCGAGCTGCCCTTTGCCGTCGATGACGAAGGTGCTGCGCTCGATGCCGCGGACCTGTTTACCGTACATGTTCTTCAGCTTGATGACACCGAATTGCCTGCACACCCGCTCGCCGGCGTCGGCGAGCAGCTCGAACGGGAAATGCAGCTTGGCCTTGAAGTTCTCGTGCGATTTGAGGGAGTCGCGCGAGATGCCGTAGATGTCGCAGCCCGCTTTCTGGAAATTCATGTGCAGGTCGCGGAACTGCATCCCCTCGGTGGTGCAGCCGGGGGTGTTGTCCTTCGGGTAGAAGTAGAGCACCAGCTTCCTGCCGCGGTGCTCGGCGAGGCGGAACGTGCTGCTGCCGGTGGAGGGCAGGGAAAAATCCGGGACGGTTTCTCCTGGCATCCAGGCGGTGATTTAAGCCGCGTTCTCAGGATCGATCTGCAACGCGTTCATTGAACATGTTTTCCCTTGCGGGCGCAACCGCGCGTTGCGCGCGGACCGCGCCCGGGG